>CAYUBC010000090.1:2762-9885 GCA_964442885.1 uncultured bacterium
CGATAGCCCAGGCCATAGACGGTTTGAATGATGTTTTCAACCATGCCGCTGCGCTTAAGGCGGTTGCGCAAATCCTTCACCAGATTGGTCACCGCGCCTTCGGTAGGAGAATCATCAATGGTCCAGAGCTGGTCAAGAATGGCGCTGCGGCTGAAGACCCGCTGGGGATGGCGCAAAAATAGCTCCAACAGACTGTATTCCTTAGGGGTTAGAGGCACAACCTGGTGGCGATAGGTAACCTGGGCCAAAGCTGGGTCAAGGCAAAGTTGGCCCCAGGTCAGCGGCGGTAGCGCGGTTGTGGTAGACCCCCGCCGCAGGAGAGCTCGAATCCGGGCCAGCACCCGTTGCAGGTCGAAGGGTTTAGTAACATAGTCATCGGCACCGGCATCCAGACCGCTGATCACATCAGCCGTGTCATCCTGGGCGGTAATCATCAAAATAGGCGTAGCAATTCCCTGCAGCCGCAGACGACGACACAGACTCATGCCGTCTAGTTTAGGTAGGTTGATGTCTAAAATTATCAGGTCGTAGTCCCACAAAACAGCCAGCTCCAGCGCCGTGGCACCATCGCTGGCCGGTTCTACCACGTAGCGAGCGGCGGATAGGTGAAACGCCAGCAGCTCGCGGGTGGAGGGGTCATCTTCAACGAGTAGAATCTTCATGCAACCCGTGACTAGCGACACTAAAGTTCAAGATTTTCATGGGTTCTTTACACTGTTTAGCCTATCGTTAAATCCTGCCCTTTCTTCACCAGAGCATCTAGAACCTCGTCAAGCCTAAGGTTTGGGGTTTTCCTGGGGCTCCTGGCCCTAGGGCGCGGCGTTGCCCACCCACCATACTGCAGGCTCGCTAGGGCTATTGCTGTCAGCGGTTGGTGAGGCGGGGCTGATTTTTAGGGTCTGACTCTACTGAGGCGCTGACCCACCGTAGTTTTGTAGAGCCGTCTGCACGGCCTGCCGCTGATCGCGGAGAGTAATCCAGCGGTGGTAGGTGCGGGTATGAATGGCCACCGAATGCCCCATCATGCGAGCCGCCACCGTGTCGGGCAAACCAAAGTGGATAGTGCGTACGGCCCAGGCATGGCGCAGGTCATAGGGGGAAAAGGGAATGCCATAACGCTTAAATTGCAGGGCTACCTGCTGGCCCACCCGCTGCAGGGTGGTCGTGGCTAGATTGGTATTGATGGGGGGGAGGTGGCCCTGGCGGAGTTGGAACCGTTCGACCCATTCCGGATAGAAGGGCCAAACGTCGTGGAGGCCAGTTTTGGTGCTTTCTAGTACGGTGATGCGGGCCTCAGCCGACCCAGCCATCAACTCGGCCCGATCGCAAAAAAATACCTCATGGTTGCGCAGACCATAGGTAGCCATGAGGCCATACACCAGTTGCCAGGCCGGGTTAGGGATGCGATCGTAGCAGGCCATAATCTCCTGATCGGAGGGCAACTGCCGCTGCTGGGTGCGGTGACTGCCGTAGTTGCCCCACAGGGTATCAATTGGCCTGGGCAGGGCGATCTGGTGAAAGTCAGCAAAGGCTTTCAACGCCGTACACCCAACCTGGCGGCTGCGGGAGTGGGATGGCAATCCTTCCAGAGTGGCCACAATAGCCTCTCCCAGAGGTTGGCGGGGGTGTGCACTGGTTTGGGCCACCAGTTTTTTCAAGTAGGGGGCGTAGGCTTTCTCCCAGGTGGTTTTTAGGGCCGCCTGAGCCACAATGTCGTTGCCTGGGCGATTCAATAGCTGTTCGTGAAATTGGGCGATCCGCTCCTCCAGGGTGACGGGTTCTGGCTCAGCCGCCTCGGTCGGTAATAGATAGTCGGCCCAATTAAAGGTGCGCTCAATCAGGCGGGCCGCTATCACCTTGGCCTCTTGCTCACTTTGCTTGAGGCCAGCCTTGGTCGCCGGTAACCCCAGGGGAATGCGCTGCTGATAAGGGCGCAGGCGAGAACTACCGGGGCGCGGGGGTAGGGTGCCCCGCACGGCCAGACGATCGCCCCGCCGCTCAACCCTCAGTCCCAGACGGGCAGCCTTGAGCCGCTCATTGAGCTTAGCAATAGCCGGATCCAGGTTATCGAACTGACCCATAGGCGATTCCAAACCAGCTAGGGCAAGAAGTTAGGAAACCCTCCGGCAAACCTGTAGAATAGGTGAAATTAGGAATGGTTACCATCAAGTTATTCTAGGGCTAGCGCTGGATAAGGCAGCCAAAACTGCTCAGCCGGTTCTGTGAGCCAAAGCTTGGGTGCCGACCAGAAATTGTTACGATAATAAAAGATTATTAGACGTTTAGAAACCACTGATAGGGCTATGGGTCGCGTTGGGGTCTTACTGCTAAATTTGGGCGGGCCAGAACAGCTTGACGATGTTCGCCCCTTTCTGTTTAACCTGTTTGTGGATCCAGAAATCATTCGACTGCCCCTGCCGTGGCTTCAGCGTCCGCTGGCCTGGCTCATTTCCAACTCCCGAGCCAAACGCTCCCAGGAAAACTATCAACAAATTGGTGGCGGTTCTCCCCTGCGACGCATTACCGAACAGCAGGCTGATGCTCTGAAGGCGGCGCTGGCGGCCAAAGGTGAAGAAGCCAATATCTACATTGGCATGCGCTACTGGTACCCCTTTACCGAAGAAGCCATAGCCCAAATTAAGCGCGATGGCATTGAGCGCTTGGTGGTGCTGCCGCTTTATCCCCAGTTTTCCATCAGCACCAGTGGATCTAGCTTTCGGCTGCTGGAGCACATTTGGATGGAAGATCCCTCCCTCAACAGCATCAGCTACACGGTGATTCCCTCCTGGTATGCGCGCCCTGGCTATACCGGGGCAATGGCTGATCTCATTGCTCAGGAACTGGACAAACTAGAGCATCCTGAACAGGCCCATATTTTCTTTAGCGCCCACGGTGTGCCCGTCAGCTACGTAGAAGAAGCTGGTGACCCCTACCAGCGTGAGATTGAGCACTGCACTGAGCTAATTATGCGATCGCTCAATCGCCCCAACCCCCACACCCTGGCCTACCAAAGCCGGGTTGGCCCCGTAGAGTGGCTCCAGCCCTACACCGAAGACGCCATTGCCACCCTGGCCCAGCAGCAGGTGAAGGATTTGGTGGTAGTGCCCATCAGCTTTGTGTCTGAGCACATTGAAACCCTCCAGGAAATTGACATTGAGTATCGAGAGTTAGCTGAGGAAGCTGGTATTGAAGGGTTCCATCGGGTACCAGCCCTGAACACCCATCCCCAGTTCATCAATGACATGGCGGACATGGTGCTGGAAGCACTAGACTCACCTCGCAAGCTGTTTTCGGATGTTGTGCAGCCCGAAAAGCGGGTCAAAATCTATCCCCCCGAACGTTCAGCGTGGGGCCTCACCCCCGTGGCCGAAGTGTGGAACGGCAGACTGGCCATGGTTGGCTTTTTGGCGCTGCTGCTGGAGTTGGTAAGTGGGCGTGGCCCCCTGCACTTTGTCGGTATTTTGTAAGTCGCCTTACAAGCCAGTAGGCTCAGGTGCTGTGCCCTGAGCCTACTGGTTGAGAGGAGCTTACGGACTGGCCTACCGACGGAGTCTGGCGCTCTGATGGCGAGGTGAAAGGGAGCTGTCGGCTTGCCCCTGGGACCAGGCTCGCCAGGTGTAGGAGGTGCGAATTACCAGCCAGAGCAGCAGTAGCGCAATCAGCCCGCCCTGGCGAGGGGCATCAAAGGCAAACAGGGCCAGAACAATGCATAGGCCATCCACCCCAAACAGCAGCCACTGGGGTGGTCGCTGAGTTCGGTAGAACCAGCCAACCTGCAAAATCTGCAACACCAGAGCCAGCAGAGCGCTGATCAGAGCTACCAGGACATTGAGGCCGCCAGCCAACCCCAGCGTGCGAGCAATGGCTACTCCAGTCAACGCGCCGACACCGGGGCTCAGCACTAATTCCGTTAGCTGGAACAATCGCTGACTATGGCGCTCCTTTAACAGCATCAGTTCCGCCGCCGACCAACTAGCCAGAATCCCCAACAGCAGCGCCGGTGGCAGGCCCGACAGCAGGGGCACGTTAGACCACAGCGCCTGGCCCGACATCAGGCCAATAATCAGCAGCGGCAATGCCACCCGCAACCCCGTTGCTGCGGCAATCGATAAAATGGCCAGGATCTCGGTAATAATCACAGGCGATCAGACCCTAGAGCCTACTCAACGGACGATGGCGCTTAGCTTAATTGCTCAGCGCCTGGGACAGGTAGTCAGCCGTGGCCTGCACAACCGCCACCGCATTTTCATAGACCATCCGGGTTGGCCCCAGCACCCCCACACTGCCCAGCGAGGTGTCCTGCTTGGTGTAGCTCGACACCACTAGGGCACAACCCTGCATCGGTTCAATGGGGTTTTCTGAACCAATCCAAACTCGCACATTAGAGCCAGCACTGGAACTAGCCATGACCGGGCTAACCAGTTGTGCATCAAACAGCAGTGGCCAAAGCTGAGCTTGCTCTTCCTCCAGTAGTCTAACAATCGCCTGGATATGTTGAGCATCGGCAAATTCCGGCTGACGTAGCACCTCGGCTAGGCCGCTAATCACCAACTGAGTAGAGCCGGTTGTGCGGGATCGCCGGGCCATCTCCATCAGGGCTTGGCAGAGCATGGCGCCGTAGCTCTGAAATTCGCTATCCAAACAGCTCCAGTCTAGGTTGGCCACATCGGCCAGGGGACGACCGCGCAAATGATGAGTTAAAAAGTTGGAGAGAATGTCGGTCTCTCGACGGCAAACCGCTTCATTGGGAGCGATTTTGGCAGCCTTAGGCAGTTGCACCACCACAGACTGGGTGGTCAACGAATCAAGCAGTACAATCAGCAGCAGTTGATTGGCCTCAACCGGAACTAGCTGAATGTGGCGGATGGGAGCCGCGCTGGCCTGGGGTACCGTGACCAGAGCCAGATAGCCGCTGACCTGGGCCAAAATTTGAGCGGCTTCCTTCAGTAAGGCTTCTAAACTCCAGCCTACCCAACCCAACTCCTCGGAGAGGATAGCGTCAACCTTTTGCCCCAGCCCTTCAGACGGGCTCATCAAACGGTCTACATAGAGGCGATAGCCAAAATCCGAGGGTACCCGCCCTGCCGAGGTATGGGGCTGGTAGAGTAAACCGTACTTCTCCAGCCAGCCCATGGTATTACGAACGGTTGCCGGACTCACCTTAAGATCGTATTCTTGGGCAATCGCCCGCGACCCAACGGGCTCGGCGGTAGCCACATAATGGCGCACAGTCGCCTGTAAGACTTGCGCGTGGCGGATCGTCAGCTGAGGGGCAGATTCCATAGATTATGGCCAACAAAACTCAACTACGCCTTTGCCTTACCATAGCAGATGCGCAGGAAGAGCTGGTATCAGGGGTATCGCCTTTATCAAAAGTCCAGGCTGAGAACCGGGTCAATGCTCTTTGCTTTGGCTAAAGAACTCCCCGACCTTGAAGCTGGCGGTGTCTTCAAGCTGCTTGAGGATTGAACGAGTGATTAGTTTTTCCTGCTCGACGAGCACTTCTCCGGTGATGGGATGCAGGAGGGCTTGCTCAGCCCGGCGGCCAACGAGGGCTTCAATGTCCTGCAGCGAATTCACGTACATACCTGGGGGTAGTTCAACCACCACACCGTTGCCAATTACCCGAGACTGGCAGGCCAGCCGAGAGTTAGGCTTGCAGGAGGTAATCACCTCCAGGGTGCGCTGTTCTCGGCGGTTAATGGGGGTTAGAGACTCCATACCAGCCTGGACATAGATATGACAGGTGGCGCACATGCCGCGTCCACCGCATTCCTTGAGTACGTCTAGCTCTTTATTCAACAGCA
Source organism: uncultured bacterium (assembly GCA_964442885.1). Lineage (GTDB taxonomy): Bacteria > Cyanobacteriota > Cyanobacteriia > Phormidesmidales > Phormidesmidaceae > Nodosilinea. Next base: position 8,570 of record CAYUBC010000090.1, read on the forward strand.
CTGACAGCAGGTTGCTGTTAGTTTCAATGGCCGTTTCTTGGGCAATGGGCTCAAGGCGAACAGTTTTAACCATGGGGTAACGGTTGCTCCCGCAACGATAGATCAAATCAAGTGGAACAGATCGAGTGGACCGTTGGATCGACAACGGCCAGGCCCGCTTCGTACAACCAGAGACTACCCAAACAGCAGAGGTTTCTCCTGGGGGGGAAGCCGATCGCTCACCAACCCCTGAAAGTTGCGAATGGTGCGCCCGCCGCGGTCGATAAAGGCCATCACCCAGTCGCGGATCCACTGGTGTTGCTCAGGAGTCAGCGGCTCAACGGAGGCAGGCACCATCACAAAATGGCCGTCTCGTTGAACGTCAAACTGGGCCAGCCAGGGGTTTTCAGGGCGGGACTGTTTCCAGGTGTTGGCCACAATAATGTTGCCCAGGTAGGGGGTAGCCCCCTCACTGACGTGGTTGAGCGCCTCAATGATCGCGGCCGGGCTGACCGCCCCCACCGCCGCGGCCCCTGGTTCACATGTCTGGGTAGAAGAGTTTGCGATCGCGGGGCCAGCGCCAGCCTGGAGGCCATCCCAATCGGCAAGGGCTTGGGGTAGGGTGTCTAACCCATCCGGCTCATCCAGTAGGGCCGCTTGGAACTGGCTGAGGGCAAGTTGGTAGCCCTGGTTCAGGTCAGGATTAGCCAGCAGCAGCAGTAAGACTTGCTCAGTCTCCAGTTTGTGAAGGTAAACCAGATAATTTGTAAAGCGGAAGCAAAAACTATCAAAACCCACCGGCATAGTGGCGACCACTTGCTGAATGCCTTGGGTCAAGCTGCCTTGCCAGTGGTCGGCCAGCGGGGGTTGCGGCCCAATCCAGCCAGGGCGCTGGCGTCTGTCGACTAATGCCACTGCCGAGAGGCCGGGTAAATTCAGGAGGGTCTGAATAACCTGACGTTTCATAAAACCTTAGGGTATCCTGCCAAATTTTTTCTGGGAGTGTCCCGAAACAAGTAATCTAAGGATGGCAGCCTTATCGACTACTGGCCTCAGCGAGGGTGCTGTGGGCCAAATTAGAGCGTCAGCGTAAACCTGAACTACCATCGTGTTTATTGGTCTTCCAGAATTTTCTACGTTAGGGTAGATGCCCATGTCTGACCTTCCTTTTACCCTCGACCAACTGCGCATCCTCAAGGCCATTGCGGCAGAGGGCAGTTTTAAGCGAGCGGCGGATAGTCTCTATGTCTCTCAACCGGCGGTTAGTCTCCAGGTGCAAAACCTGGAGCGCCAGCTCGACGTCCCCCTGTTTGACCGGGGCGGGCGGCGGGCCCAAC
>CAYUBC010000091.1:0-9857 GCA_964442885.1 uncultured bacterium
CACTGGCACAATGGAAATGCCAAAGGGAGCCAGCCTAAAGTCTAGGGATTGCGGGTCGCCCTTGGGCACCCACCAGCCCAGTTCAGCGGCCAGGCTAAACCCCACCAGGGTAAACCCAAACCCGCCCAGGGCTAGTAGCCCGGCCACCCAGTCTATGGGCGGCATTGACTGAGGAAGGGGGGTCGGAATTCGCCTGACCAGCAGCCAGATGATGGGCGGCAGGGCCAACTCCAGGGCAAAGGCCCAGCGCCAGCTCAGCTCAAAGGCCATGACGCCGCCCGTAATAGAGCCGACCAATGCCCCCAACACACCGGCAATAGCCAGCGCCAGCAGCCCATACTTTTTGGTCACCTCATCGTCGTAGAGAGAGTCCAGTAGAGCCACAGGGGTGCTCACTAAGACGGCTGCCGCCAGCCCTGTCAGACCGGCTAGCCCCAGCGTAAATCGCCCCATATTGTCGCTAAACACAATGGCCACCAGCCCCAGGGCAAACAGGCCCAAGGCCAGACCAAACGTTCGGGTGCGCCCCAGGCGACGACTCAAATTTTCCGCCGTCGGCGTAAACGATGCCGTCACCAGAGACATCAGCACCAGGGCAGACTGCACAAAGCTCACGCTGGAGTTAAACTCCTGCACCATGGGCGGCATAATCGGCTGCACGACCCCAATGGTGTAGGAGAGCATAAACAGGGTTAAGCAAAGCCCAATTGGCCCGCCCCACTTGTGTAAAAACATTCCTTGTTGAGCCATAACAATGGCGCCTGAGCCTGTGACCGCGCTTAACCCTATCCTAGAGAAATTGCTGATAGTTTTGACTGAGATATAGCGCCCGCTCAGCCTTGCGACGACGCACTAGTCCGGACATCACCTTGCGGTTAGCGTAGACCCATTTTTGAAACTCATCGGCGGCCCCGGCAAAATCGCCAGCGTTGTGCTTTTTCAGCAGCGTGGACGACCGGAAGTTGTTGGGGCCAACGTTAAAGGTAAAGGAAACCATCGCTGAGAACTGGTCGCTGGTGGGGGTGCGGGTCACGGCGCTGGCCACAGCGCGCTCAAAGACGTTGAGGTCGCGCTTGAGAATCTCCTCGGCCTGGGCAGCGGTGATGGTTAACCCCGGATAAACGCGCGGCGGCCCGGCGGCGGTGGTGTGCCCATAGCCAATGGTCCAGGGTTCTCCCCCCGTAGCCGGGTCTGGGTAGGCGCGGGTACTCAACCCCTCGAAGACTTTAACCACCTGTAGGCCCTTGGCATTAATTTGGCCACGTCCTGACCGGGGCGGCGGCGGCGGCGTTGGCCGGGGCGGTGGCATCGGTTGCGGTTCGGGTTCGCCCGTGCCAATAGAAACAGTCATGGCGCGGGGGTAGTCTTCCCGGGCAAACCAGGTTTTGATGCTGCCAATATTCACCACCTTTTCCTTAGGATTGGTTTTGGAAGGATATTTGGTGATGCGAGAAATCCAGTAGCCCCCCTTCATTAAGTAAATGGCAATATCGGTTTCCTTAATCCAGGTGCTCATGGATATCTCCCCGAAACAGTCCACATACCCGAAATTTACACCACTTTCCCAATTATGAGCTAAGGACTTCAGGCAACGTTGCCCAGGTGGGTTTTGGGCTGGATGTAGCGATCGCTCCAGACAGCCGCTGACCAAGTCGTTAAGATAGTTTGAGTGTCTGTACTCTCCCCTCCTCTAACCCTATGGTTTTGCTCTCAGCAACCGCTGACCCCTCTGCCCGCCTGGTCTCTCCTACCATTCGTCGGCTCTCTAATGGCCTGATCATCATTGCTGAGCAAATGCCGCTGGAGGTCGTCAACCTGAGTTTATGGTTGAGGGTAGGCTCTGCCATTGAGAGCGATAGCATCAACGGCATGGCTCACTTTTTAGAGCACATGCTTTTCAAAGGCACCCACGAGTTACCCTGTGGCGAGTTTGAGCGCCGGGTAGAAGAACGCGGGGCCATTACCAATGCGGCTACCAGTCAGGATTACACCAAGTACTACATCACCACCGCGCCCCAGGATTTTGCTACCCTGGCTCCCCTGCAAATTCAGATGGTGCTCAACCCGCGCCTCAGTGATGAGGATTTCGAGCGAGAGCGTCCGGTGATTCTGGAGGAAATCCGCCGCGCCGACGACAACCCCCGCCACCGCACCTACGCCCGTTCTATGACAGTCGCCTTTGAGCGGCTTCCCTACCGCCGCCCTGTTTTGGGGCCTACCGAGGTCATTGAAGCCCTGACCCCCCAGCAAATGCGCGAGTTTCATCGCACCTGGTACCAACCCCAGAGCATAACGGTGGTAGCGGTGGGTAATTTGCCCGTCGAAGTGCTGATAGCCACTGTCTCTGAAGGCTTTGAGCAGGCCACAACCCAGCGGCTCCACCAGCCTCGGCCTGCCATTGAACAATGCCAGCCCTTCTTCGATTTTGATCTGGAGCCGCCCTTTCAAGCCATCCGCCGGGTTACCCACACCGACCCAACTCTGACCCAAACGCGACTGTCGATGCTCTGGCGCGTACCCGGCCTGGTCGATCTACCCGATACCTACGCCCTCGACATTCTGGCCTCGGTGCTGGGGCGGGGCCGCACCTCACGGCTGGTGCGAGACCTGCGCGAAGACCGCAAATTGGTTAGTAGCATTAGCTGTAGCAATATGACCCTGGCCTACCAGGGCGTGTTTATGGTGTCGGCCAGGCTAGAGGCTGAGCATCTGCCCGCCGTTGAGGAGGCTATTCTCACACACATTCAGGCCGTTGCCCAGGCCCCGGTGAGCCCGGCAGAGCTACGGCGAGTCCAGACCCAGGCCGCCAATCGCTTCATTTTTGCCAACGAAACACCTAGCGATCGGGCGGCGCTCTACGGCTACTACCACACCCTGACGGGCAACATTGGCGATGGCATTGCTTACCCCAGTCGCATTCAGCAGCTCGATGTGGCGGACTTGCAGATGGCGGCTCAACAGTACCTCTCTCCCCAAGCCTATGGCCTGGTAGCGGTTCAACCGGCTTAGTGAGACACTGGCTAGTAAGACACTGGCTAGTAAGACACTGGCTAAGTAAGGGGTTATCTGAACAAACACTATGTGGACTGCGATCGCCCAACACATCAGTGCCAAAACGGGGACGGCCTTTGTTATCGAGCAGCACCATGCCGTGGGCGGTGGCTGCATTAACCAGGCTTATCAAATTACCAACGGGCACCAGAGCTTTTTCTTGAAGGTTAACCAGGCGGCGCGGGTGGCCATGCTAGAAGCCGAAGCCCTGGGTCTTAAGGAGATGTACGACAGCCAGACGATCCGCGTGCCCAAACCAATCTGCTGGGGTACGGCTGACAGCACCGCCTACCTGGTGCTGGAATGGCTAGACCTGGGCTACAGTGGCGACGCCGCCTGGAGCCGCATGGGCGAACAACTGGCAGCTATGCACCGGGTCAGCAGCGATCGCGGGTTCGGCTGGCACCAGGCCAACACCATTGGCGCTACCCCCCAGCCCAACCCCTGGACAGCCACCTGGCTGGAGTTTTACCGAGAGCATCGCCTGCGCCACCAGTTTCGGCTGGCGGCCCGGCGGGGAGGGCACTTTCCTCGCCAGCACGAAATTTTCATGGCCCTGCCCGACCTCCTGGCCGATCACCACCCTGCCCCGGCCCTGGTACACGGCGACCTGTGGTCTGGCAATGCCGCTGTGACCCGCAGCGGTGAACCTGTCATCCTCGACCCGGCTACCTACTTCGGCGATCGCGAAGTCGATATCGCCATGACTGAACTTTTTGGCCGCTTTCCCGCCGCCTTCTACGACGCTTACCAGGCCACCTATCCCCTGGATGCAGGCTACGCTAAGCGCAAAATTCTCTACAACCTGTACCACATCCTCAACCACTTCAACCTGTTTGGCGGCAGTTACGAGTCTCAGGCCAACCGAATGGTTGATCAGCTCCTGCGGTAGAAAAAGTTAAGGATGTTGAATTTCCCTCCTGGGAGGGGCAGAGGTGGGTCAAGAATTCTGAATTCCCCTCCCAGGAGGGGCAGGAGTGGGTCAAGAATTCTGAATTCTCTAACGAAACAGAGTTAACCTAACCTGCCTCCCACTCCCCCACATTTCTCCCTGCCCTGCCTGCCGAGAGTGCCAGGCTTAGGGATAAAATAAAGAGTCGGTTTATTTGCCTTTTGTTGTTTTAGCGCCGTTTCGGAAGTCCGCCCATGATTCGCGAAGTCTTCATGCCTGCCCTCAGTTCAACCATGACCGAAGGCAAAATTGTCTCCTGGGTCAAAGCGCCGGGGGACAGGGTTGAGAAAGGAGAAACGGTGGTAATTGTCGAGTCTGACAAGGCCGACATGGATGTGGAATCGTTCCACGAGGGGATTTTGGCGGTCATTGTAGTAGAGGCCGGGCACAGCGCTCCGGTGGGCGAGGCGATCGCCCTCTTGGCCGAAACCGAAGCCGAAATTGAGGCCGCTAAGCAGCAGGCTGCCGCCAAAGCTGGGGCAATCGGAGGTGGCGACTCGCAACCGGCAGCCGCCCCTGCTGCTATCGCTGTTGCTGAAGCACCAACCGTCAGTAGTTCGCAAAATGGGGCGTCTGGGGGCAGCCGCAGTGGCCGGGTGACCATTTCACCCCGCGCCCGCAAATTAGCGAAGGAACTGAAGGTCGATCTGGCTACGCTCCAGGGCAGCGGCCCCCACGGGCGGATTGTGGCTCAGGATGTGGAACGGGCGGCGGGCAAAACCCCGACTCCTAGCGGCCCGATGGCGACCCCGCTGGCGGCTCCTATGCCGGTACCCGCGCCCATGTCGGTGGTCTCTGCCCCCAGCCCGGCCCCAACGGCTCCGGCTCCAGTCGCGGTGCCCCTGGGCCAGGTGGTGCCCTTCAATACGCTACAGCAGGCCGTGGTGCGGAATATGAGCGCCAGTCTGGCGGTGCCTACCTTCCACGTGGGCTACACCATCACGACCGATGCGCTGGATGCCCTCTACAAACAAATCAAATCTAAGGGTGTAACCATGACCGGGCTGCTGGCTAAGGCTGTGGCGGTCACCCTGCAAAAGCACCCTCTGGTCAACGCTGGCTACACCGACCAGGGCGCACAGTACAACGCCAGCATCAACGTGGCGGTGGCCGTAGCCATGGAGGGAGGCGGGCTCATTACCCCCGTACTGCAAAACGCCGACCAGCAGGATATCTACTCCCTGTCTCGCACCTGGCGCGATCTGGTAGAACGGTCTCGCACCAAGCAGCTTAAGCCGGAGGAGTACAGCACTGGCACCTTTACCCTGTCTAACCTGGGCATGTTTGGGGTCGATCGTTTTGATGCTATTCTGCCGCCGGGTCAGGGGTCAATTCTAGCCATTGGGGCTTCGCGCCCCACGGTAGTGGCCACGGCAGATGGCTTGATGGGCATTAAGCGCCAGATGCAGGTCAACATCACCTGCGACCACCGCATCATCTACGGGGCTGATGCCGCCGCCTTCCTGAAGGATCTGGCCGATGTGATTGAAAATAATCCCCAGTCCCTCACTCTGTAATGTTAGACGACTAGAGCTATAGGTTAAGGAGCCTAACGCCAGCCCCATCCAGAGCATCACAGAGCGCCTGAACCGACTGGCCAGTCACCGGGTCGCGCCAGTCGGGGGCAATTTCGGCCAGGGGCACCAGCACAAAGGCTCGCTCCCGAAAGCGCGGGTGAGGAATTTCTAAGTCCAATTCAGCGAGGATGATATCCCCGTAGAGCAGCAGGTCTAAATCTAAACTGCGCGGCCCCCAGCGCTCTCGGCGCACCCGCCCAAAGTGCTGCTCAACGGTTAGCAAGGTTTGCAGCAGGGCGTGGGGCGAGAGGGTGGTAGACACCACGGCACAGGCATTTAGATAGTCGGGCTGCGGCGGCCCCACTGGAGCGGTTTGGTAAAATCTCGAACACGCCACCAGGCGGATTTCTGCCCGGGCAGACAGTTCGTGTAGGGCGTCCTTGAGAATAGCGGGAGAGTCACCCAAATTACTCCCCAGGGCGATCGCGCAGAGCGTGGCCATCTCAGATCTCTCTGCCAGGCTATTTTCGACTTTCAACCCGTCTTCCACCGTCGCACCTCTGCACCCTGCTCAGCCCCTACAACTGCCCTCGCAATCGCGCTACCAGTTGTTCTGTAGGCAAGACGCCTTCAATGCGATCAACCGGCTGCCCGGTTTTGAAAAGCACCAGCGTAGGCAGCGCTTCTATCCGATGCTGGGAGGCAATTTGGGGATATTTATCTGTGTCAATTTTAACGATCTTAAGCTGGCCCTTAAGCTGATGATTAACCTGGCTTAAAATACCTGCCATCATCTGACATGGCCCGCACCAGGTCGCATAGAAATCCACCAAAACCGGCACCTGGGAGCTACTGAGCAGCTCATCAAAGCTGCGAAATTGTTGTTTCGTTGCCATTGGCATCATCCTTCAAGGTTAGATACAGGGGTTCTGAGCAGATACAGGGGCCAGCTTTAAGGCACCCCTCTTGGACGTTGAACTGCGAGGTTTGTTTATTATTATGATTGAAAGCTTGACAATCGGGATAACCTTGATAAAGTAGCTTTGAAACTGGCAAGTTGGAGTATCGATTTTAAGCTATTTTTTAACTTCAATGGCTTGCTGGAGCACACTTGCAAAATAGCATTCATAGATATGACTATCCAATCTCGATTTCTGGCTGCTGCGGGAGTTTTAGTACTGGGACTAATTGGGCTAATGACTCAGGTGAGTTTTGCTCAATCTGTGCCTCCAGGTGGAAGCCAGGGTCAAACACCTCCGGCGGTACTATTTGAGAATGTACGGATTTTTGACGGTATTTCTGATCGGTTGTCAGAGGTGTCGAATGTATCAGTAGTTAGGAAGGCAATTCAGACCATTTCAACCCGGTCTATTCCTGCACCATCCAGCAGTGCCGTAACTCGCATCAACGGCGAAGGTAAGGTACTAATGCCAGGGCTAATTGATGCCCATACCCACATTTTCATGGAGACTAGTTCAGAAGAAGATCTAGTCGCGGCTACTACATCTCCAGAAAGTTTGTTTCAGCAAGCCCAGAATAATGCAACGGCCATGCTGTTGCGGGGCTTCACCAGCGCCCGAGATATGGCGGGGCCAGTATTTGTGCTAAAGCGTTCCATCGACCGTGGAGACGTAGTAGGGCCGCGCATTTGGCCCTCCGGGGCCATGATTTCTCAGACCGGTGGGCATGGCGACTTTCGTGAGCTGGGTGAGTTGCCTAGAACGCCAACCTCGGAACTAAGTTTGGCGGAGAAATTTGGGGTGGGGGCCATTGCTGATGGTGTAGACGAAGTCCTTCGTAGAACCCGTGAGCAGCTCATGCTTGGCGCTAGCCAGGTCAAGCTAGCGGCTGGGGGTGGGGTGGCCTCCAACTATGACCCTATTGATGTTAGCCAGTACACCGAGGCAGAATTGAGAGCGGCGGTGGAAGCGGCTGAAAACTGGAACACCTACGTTGCCGTGCATGCCTATACACACAGATCAATTCAGGCGGCGATTCGGGCCGGGGTAAAAAGTATTGAGCATGGTCAACTCATGGACGAGGAAACCGCTCGTCTAATCGCTGAAAACGATGTGTGGCTTAGCATTCAACCCTTTCTTGACGATGAAGATGCCAATCCTTATCCGGAGGGCTCTGAAAACCGGGCTAGCCAGTTAAAGGTATCAGCAGGAACAGATAACGCCTACAACCTGGCTAAAAAGTACAACCTCAAAACGGCCTGGGGCACGGACACACTCTACAGTGCTGAAGGGGCTGCTCGGCAGGGGGCAAAGCTAGCGAAAATGGTGCGCTGGTACACCCCGGCTGAGGTATTGCGCATGGCCACGAGCAACAATGCAAAACTGCTGGCGATGTCTGGCCCTCGTAATCCCTATCCGGGTAATTTGGGCCTTGTAGAAGAAGGCGCTTTGGCCGATCTGCTACTGGTAAACGGCGATCCGTTGGCAAATATTGGGCTAATTGAGGATCCTCAAAATAACTTTCTTGTAATTATGAAAGATGGGGTGATTTACAAGAATCTCCTCAATTGAGCCAATGGAAAAATAGCCACGGTTAAAGAGATTTCCCGGAAAGAAAATCCCCACTTCAAGTTCAACAATTATGCCTACCGTAGGGTGGGCACTGCCTCCCACTAGGGAGACTATTTTCCAGAAAACGCCTAAGTTCCCTAGTGCAGCATCAACCCTAGAAGTTCGAGTTTGTAGTTAGCGCTAAAACGCTAACTACAAGCCGATGAGTTCACCCTAAAATTTGGCTTTGACAAAGCACCAGGTAATGGGCAATCGACTAAGAGGACATCGGCAAGTTATTAGAATTAACTGGCAAATGTTGGCAGTCGTTGAAGCGTTTGATTTGCCAAAGTTCGGTGTTGAGCCGATGGGTTGGGTTGGGGCTTTGCCAGCGACTACAATCTAGCCAAAACTCAAAGCAAGCGGTGTTGTGGATAGGAATTCCCCAAGCGCGATCGCAGCCGAGAATTTGGGCGATGATGTGCTGAAGTATCCAGGAATGGCTAATCACCCAGAGGCGATCGCCATTACCGTGGTGGCTGAGCAGGTGGTTAACAAATCTTTGGGCGCGCTGCTGGCCTTCAGCCAGGGTTTCGGCCTGGGGGATGGGGTGCCAGTCTAGGGAGGTTTCGAGGGTGTGGCAGAGGTCGGGGTAGCGCTGCTTCGCTTCGGCCCAGGTGAGCCCGGTGAAAATGCCCTGGCGGTTTTCTCGCAAATCCTCCCAGAGCAAGGTTGGCGGCCAACTATTCAACCTGTCCGCTGCGATGTTTTCGCTCCCGTGAGCGGCCCAACCGGCTTGCATGGCGGCAAGGGTGGCTGTAGCTCGTAACAAAGGGCTGCAATAAATCTGAGTAGGCCTCCAGTGCATGGCCGCCAGGTGCTGGCCTAAACGGTAGGCTTGCTCTTCCCCTAGGGGGGTCAGGGCGGTTGAGTGCCAGCCCTCCATGCGGCCCTCGGTATTCCCCTGAGATTGGCCATGGCGTACCAGCAATAGCTTCAACATGGTTGCCGCCTGCATGATTGCCTGCATGGTTGCCGCCTGGTCGATCGCGACGCTTTGCCACAGGATTGTTCACAACAGCCAACGCTCGCAGGCATAGAGCGACCTAGACCAGGTAGGTATAGCGGCTGAGGCTGTGCTCGTAGTGTTGAATCAGCAATTGGGATTCTTCCAGGGTGATTTTGTTATCGTGCAGGGCCAGTTCTGAGCGGCGACGAATGTTTTCGATCATATCTTCAGCGTCGTACTGGACATAGCCCAGCACTTCGGTCATGGTGTCGCCTTTGACCACATGCTCGACCTGGTAACCCTTGGGAGTCATGTGGATATGCACAGCGTTGGTGTCGCCAAACAGGTTATGCAGGTTGCCCATAATTTCCTGGTAAGCACCGCCTAAAAACATGCCCAGGTAGTACGGCTGGTCAGGCTGGAGGGGGTGCAGTTCCAGCACATGCTTAACATCTCGCAGGTCGATGAACTGGGTAATTTTGCCGTCGCTGTCGCAGGTTAAGTCGGCCAGGGTGCCCCGGCAGGAGGGTTCTTCGTTAAGACGGTGGATGGGCAGGATGGGGAAGAGTTGGTCGATAGCCCAGGCATCGGGCATGGACTGAAACACCGAGAGATTGATGTAGTAGATCGAGGCCATGCTCTGGTGCAGTTCTTCAATGTCCTCGGGCACATAGTCGGCATCGCTGACTACCGATAGGGCTTTGCGGCAGCAGGCCCAGAATAGCCGCTCGGCCCTGGCCCGTTCTGAGAGGCTGAAATAGCCAAAGTTAAACAGGCTGATGGCTTCTTCTTTGAACTGGATGGCGTCGTTGTAGAGT
>CAYUBC010000092.1:0-9821 GCA_964442885.1 uncultured bacterium
CGCTACCAGCGCCTCGGTGGTGAGCACCAGCCCAGCAATGGAGGCCGCATCCTGCAAGCCAGAGCGCACCACCTTGGCCGGGTCGATGATACCGGATTGAATCAGGTCTTCGTAGGCTCCGGTCAGGGCGTTGTAGCCAATGGGGAAGCTCTGAGCCTTCACCTTTTCCACCACGACAGCGCCTTCCTGGCCAGCATTGTCGGCAATTTGGCGGAGGGGGGATTCCACCGCCCGCATGACAATATCTACGCCAATGGCTTCTTCAGGGCTGAGGGACGCTTTGAGAGACTCTAGCTTAGGAGCCAGATGGAGCAACGTCGCCCCGCCACCGGGCACAATCCCTTCTTCCACAGCGGCCTTGGTAGCGCTGAGGGCATCTTCAATGCGCAGCTTGCGATCCTTCAGCTCGGTTTCGGTGGCGGCTCCGACCTTAATTACGGCTACGCCGCCCGCTAGCTTGGCCAGCCGCTCGGAGAGCTTCTCCTTGTCGTAGTCAGAATCGGTACGCTCTAGCTCCTGGCGAATTTGGGCAACGCGCTTGTCGATGTCGGCTTTGTTGCCAGCGTCAGAGACCAGGGTAGTTGTGTCCTTGGTGATGGTGACTTTGCGAGCCACACCCAGCATGGAGAGGTCGGCGGTTTCCAGGCTCAGCCCGACTTCCTCGGAAATGACCTGGCCACCGGTCAGCACAGCGATGTCTTGCAGCATAGCCTTGCGGCGATCGCCAAAGCTAGGAGCCTTCACGGCGGCCACATTCAGCACCCCACGGGCCTTGTTTACCACCAGCGTGGCCAGGGCATCACCCTCAATATCCTCGGCAATAATCAGCAGCGGCGCACCTTCGCGGGCAATCCGCTCCAGCACCGAAACCAAGTCTTGGATGGAACCAATCTTTTTGTCGGTAATTAGCACGCGGGCGTTGTCTAACTCCGTTACCATGCGCTCCTGGTCGGTGACAAAGTAGGGAGAAATGTAGCCGCGATCAAACTGCATCCCCTCGACTACTTCCAGTTCGGTGTAGAGAGATTTGGATTCCTCAACGGTGATCACCCCGTCCTTGGTCACTTTGTCCATCGCTTCGGCAATCATCTGGCCGATTTCTTCGTCACTGCCTGCCGAAACAGTGGCCACCTGGGCAATGGTGGCGTTACCTTCCACCGGCTTGGCGATGGCGGCAATTTCCGCTACCAGAGCGGTTACGGCTTTCTCAATGCCACGTCGCAGGCTAACGGGGTTGGTGCCTGCGGCCACGTTCTTCAGCCCTTCTTTGACCATAGCCTGGGCCAGCACCGTGGCGGTGGTGGTGCCGTCGCCAGCCAGATCTTTGGTTTTAGAGGCCACTTCCTGCATCAGGCGAGCCCCCAAATTCTCAAAGGGCTCTTCTAGCTCAATCTCTTTGGCAATGGTGATGCCGTCGTTAACAATCTGCGGCGCACCATACTTTTTCTCTAGTACTACGTTGCGTCCCCTGGGGCCAAGGGTAATTTTAACGGCGTCTGCGAGGGCATTCACGCCTTTCTCTAGGGCCTGCCGCGAAGCCTCATCAAAGGAAACTTTTTTTGCCATGTCCTGTCCTTCAGCTCTCCAGAGACAAACTTAGCACTCTCTAGGGCCGAGTGCTAACCTAGGTAGCTTATCGTTGTTGGGGACGAGGGTTAAGTCGCAATAACCGATCCTCATTGCCCAGGCATTACGCTTATTCTCACCCTGGGTTCAGCCCCATCAGGAAGATGGGTGACCCGGCAAATAGCGAGGATTGAGGACATCGTCCAGGGAAATTTCTGAATCGGTCGGAATAGCGCTCTCTGGCAATTCGGCCTTGAGTAGCAGGTCTTCTCTGGCCTGCTGGTAGGCCCAAGGATAGAGTTCTACCAGCACCGGCTTCAGGCTAGGGCTGTCGTCTAGAATCAGCCCTAGGTAGAACGAGTAAGTTCTACAATCAGTCATTGTAGCGAAGGGGCCATCTAGCTCTGGCGGCAACTTTTCCGAGTTCCTAGCGTCGCTGGTTAAATGCTTTGCAAATCCCTATGAGTCCACTGAAGGAGCTTGCCCTAACGGCCCTAGCGCTGGTTACTATCGCTGCCACCCCCGCCCTGGCTGCGGAGGAAGTCTTGCTCAAATACCGGGGCTTCAGCCGCCCTGTGCCGGTGGCAGACCTGGCGGCTCTGGCAGAAACAGGGCAACCCACAGACCCAGTAGCGGGACTGCTGAGACAGGCCGGGAAAGAGCCGGGGGAATTGCAGTCGCTCCTCACCCGCCAGCTAGCGGCGGATCCGGTGCTTTTAGATCAGGCGTTGAATAGCTGGCCTGGCGAATGGATGCTCGACCAGCTAGGCGCGGCTATCCACCCGGTATCGGGAGAGGCCAGTCGGCAGGCGTTGCGGTCGGCCCTGGTGTTGTCTGCCACTGACGATAGCCAGCTTAGCCTGCTCGAAATCCTCCAGGCCTACCCCACCGCTGAAGTAGTGCTGGAGGGAGACTTAATTGCCTCGACCTACGATCGCCTAGCCACCTTCCTCAGGCCCCTGTCCATCCTGTTGACCTGAGGCCTGAGCTATCCCTACTCATGTAAACGACACAATAATCATACCGATGACGAGCAGCACCACCAGCAGGGTCAGCGGTTCTAGCTTAATTTCCGAGTCTCCGCCGGGGTTAGTGGCATAGAAAACGGCCAAAAACACCAGCAAAATTACAATCAGGTCAAGGCCAGTAAACACGGTAGTTGTTCCATCGAGTAGCGGCCTCTCAGGCTAACTCAACCCAGGTCAATACTCAGGTCGCCTGATACAGCCTTCACTAGCCCTAAGGATAAACGCAGATAGCCAAGTTGGACGAGGCTACAGCAGTTTTGGCCGCTAATCCAGCAGGCGAATGGCCGTGAAGCCCGTGATTCCAGGCCACAGGCTGTGCCGGACGCCGTCAGGAAAGGCTGGCAGGGGTTACTGGCAGGTTTTATTGCTGAAATCACACTGGTAGATAAAGGGCTCTTGCCAGTGCAGGGGAATTTCTAGCAAATCCCGCACGCCGGTAATGCCCTGGCTGATGAACAGCAGCACCGCCACGGTGTTAAGGGTGGCATGGGTAATCCGCCAGCGCTTAGATCTGTAAATCTCTGGCAGGGTAGCCAGGGCAAAAATCATCAGCATGGCGGCAATCATCCCAAAGTAAAAGTGGGAGACATACCACTCATAGCCCCGCCGAAAGACACCGGGCTGCATCCCCAACAGCCACAGCCCCATGCCAGTTAAGGTGGCAAAAATTCCTCGCCACAGGGGAGTGTTGGCTTTATACAAAAAGAACAGCGTGGCTAGGGTAAAGGCATACATCAACACCACAAAAATCCCCCGAAAAGGATCCTCCGCCCAGGCATTATCTCGCGCAATGGTTTTAAAGATGGGATGGGCTAACCCCAGCAGCACTAGCCCCACCACAGACCCGGCTAGCCAGCGGCCTATCTTCACGTGCTCCTGACCAACCACCGGGGCAATCTTAGTCTTATCCTTGGCATTAACCGCCAACCGACGCTGGCGAGTTTGCACCGCAAAGTAGGTCGCAATGCCAATCAGCGGCATCACAAAGGTAACGGCTAAAAACGGATGAAGCAGTCTCAGTAGATCCGGGGCATCTAGCATGACAGGGCTCCTTGGGGCAAAGGTAGGGTAAGCGTAGAGGCTACTGCCTCAACGGGCACAGCCAATTTCCATGCCTTACATCCTACCGGGCACCGTCAACCCCAAAGATTAAAGCGAGATAAGTGTTTTTCTAGTGCCTTGGGCAGTTGCTTGGTGAGTTCAGCCCTGGTGGCAAAGGCGAGGCGGTTCTGAGCGGGCACATCAAAGGGGTACTGCCCGGCTATGTCATCCCGCTCCATCTGCGCCAGCAGAATTTGATCGGTCTGTTTGGCCTGGAGCGCATACCCCATCTCTACGCAGACGTTAGGGCTGGGGATGGCTAACTTTGAGTCGCCTGTCGATTGGGCAATGGGCGTACCATCGGCCACAAACAGCAGAGACTTGCGGATTTTGCGGGTCAGGGAACTGTTTAGCCGGGCTGGCCCCTCACTGAGCCGGTGAGACACTTCCAACGTCAACGGCACCCGCGATTTGTGGTTGAGGCTGGCTACCGCATCCATCAACCCCTGATGCAGCAATTCTGCCGATTCGGCATAGTCTGCCTGGTAGCAGAAGTAGATGATGGGGTCGAGGTAGGCCATCACCGCCTGCTTAGTGAAGTAGATTTCGTGGCTGATCAGGTCGATGTTGGCGATCGCATACCCACCGCTACCCTCGATGTAAAACTCCACTGTCTCACCATCCAGATAGCGCTGAAACCACGCGCTCTGGCGCACCTCGTCGCTGTCATCCAAAAAATCTGCCCGCAGGGCCGACTTCAGCAGGCTGTTTTTGCTCAAGCGCAGGTCGTAGGGGCGCTTCTCCAGCTCACGCAGAGGCTCGTAGGCTTCTAGATACCAGGCTTTGAGGGCAATAATGGCCATTGGGTCGTCCTCAGGGGCGGTAAATGCCAGCGGTCAGAAATTATCGCTTGATTCTAAAGCCAGATGGGCCAGATTGGACAGAGGGCATCAGAAGTTAGTCCTAACCACACCCCTGGCGTCTAGAGGCCAATCTGGTTGACCCTCCTGGTTTTATTCCTGGTTTTAGAAGATACCTTTTTCCGAAGGAAAATCCACCTCTATCAGAGGAGATAGTTCTGATAATTTTTTAAGCCAGCATCTCATCCCCTTGGGTATCTCTCAGGGTGGATTTGAGCTGGCAAATTTAGCTGCTATAACCATTACGTCCCAAAACGGTTATAGCTCAACGGTTAAGTGCTGACTGACTGAATTATTAACCGTTGCCACAACAACCTCCACGGCTAATTTAAACATTTGGAGACCTTCCTATGAGTCGCTACATTGCTTCTGTATACCTGTCTTTGTGCCGCTTTTTTATGGCTTGTCTTTGCGTCATCATGCTGTTTAGCTATGCTCCCTCAGCGATGGCTATTGGCAGTACCCCTAGCCGCCCCAATGAAGGCGCTTCACCGCTAAATGGCATTTATCGAGAAGCCGAGAAAGCGGTTCAACCCGAGAACGGTCTGGACGGCGATAAGATGATCAATCGGGCCAATAAAGGACTCAACGAAGTGCAGAAAGATGCCGACATTAACCAAATGAATCAGCCCGAAAACTCTGGTCAGGCTACCTCTGTGATTGATCAAATTCAGGACGCCCTTAGCAACGTTATGCAAGATTCTAATCAGTAGCGGTTTGACTGACAAAACTTCTCAGCCAGATCCCCTGGGTGCGTTCCACCTTTGCAAGTTACCCCACCCTGCGGGAAGAGCAAAGCTCTACATCCCCAGCCCCTGCTCCCATTTTGAGAGCAAGGGCTGGGGGTTTAGGGCTCTGGCCCATGCGGAGCAGAGAGAAAAACCCTGGCAGCAAAGGGTTCGGGACTTACGTGTAATGCCTTTCGCTATTAGCCCCCGCTCCGCCCCCCTTAAGAAAAGTGGGCATAACTACTCCCTTAAAGAATATTCGCCGTACAACAGGGGTGGATAGTTACACACCCAGCTTCGATGGTTGCTCTACCCAGGGGGGATGGCCATGCCTGAGATACTGAAGCCAGTGACGGATCGGGCCTACGATATTCTCCGAGTAGACCGCCAGCCCCTGGCGGCTCTCTTTGCCCCAAACACGGTAGCGGTGATTGGGGCCACCGACCGGCCCAATAGCGTGGGCCGCACCCTGCTGTGGAATTTGATTAGCCATCCCTTTGGTGGCACCGTGTACCCGGTCAACCCAAACCGCCATAGCGTTCTGGGCATTCACGCCTACGAGTCGATTCAGGCCGTACCAGAGCCGGTGGATTTGGCCATTATTGCCACCCCAGCCCCCACCGTACCAACCCTGGTAGAGCAGTGTGCCGAAGCCGGGGTCAAAGGGGCGATTGTACTATCTGCGGGGTTTCGAGAAATTGGCCCCCCCGGCATTGAGCTAGAGCAGCAGGTAAAAACCCACCTGCGCGGTCAGCGCATGCGGCTCATTGGCCCCAACTGCCTGGGCCTGATGAACCCCCTGACCGGCCTCAACGCCACCTTTGCCAGCACCCTGGCCCGCCCTGGCAACGTCGGGTTTATTAGCCAGTCGGGGGCGCTGTGTACCGCCGTGCTGGACTGGAGCCTGCAAGAAAATGTCGGCTTTAGCGCCTTTATGTCCATTGGCTCCATGCTAGATGTGGACTGGGGCGACCTGATTAACTACCTGGGCGATGACCCCCACACCCGCAGCATCGTGATCTACATGGAGTCCATCGGCAATGCCCGCTCCTTTTTGTCGGCGGCGCGGGAGGTAGCGCTGACCAAGCCAATTATTGTCATCAAGGCGGGCCGCACCAGCCAGGCGGCCCAGGCCGCGGCCTCCCACACCGGCAGCCTGACCGGCAGCGATGCCGTGCTAGACGCGGCCTTTCGCCGCTGTGGGGTGCTGCGAGTTGAGCACATTGCTGACCTGTTTGACCTGGCCGAGGTGCTGGCCAAACAGCCCCAGCGTCCCCAGGGGCCGCGCCTCACCATCATCACCAACGCGGGCGGGCCGGGGGTGCTGGCCACCGATGCCTTGATTGCCACCGGGGGTGAACTGGCCACCCTGTCTGAGGCCACCCGCCAGCAGTTGGATGACGTGCTGCCCCCCCACTGGAGCCACAGCAACCCCATTGATATTCTGGGCGATGCCGACCCAGACCGCTATACCCAGGCCGTGCAGGCCGCTATTGCCGACTCCAACAGCGATGGCCTGCTGGTGGTGCTTACCCCCCAGGCCATGACCGACCCGACCCAAACTGCCCAGCGCCTGGTAGAACTGGCCCAAACCTCTACTAAGCCCCTGCTGGCCAGTTGGATGGGCGGGGCTGAAGTCACCGCCGGGGAGGCCATTCTCAACCAGGCCCGGATTGCCACCTACCGCTACCCCGATGCAGCAGCCCGCCAGTTCAACGCCATGTGGCAATACAGCTACAACCTGCGCGGCCTCTACGAAACCCCGGCCCTGCTGCCAGAATCTGAGTTTGGTGGTGTGGGCGATAGCCAAACCGGCGACTACCCTGACCGCAGCCGGGTAGACGCCATTTTGCAAGCGGCCCGCCACGACCACCGCACCCTGCTCACCGAGCTAGAGGCCAAGCAGGTGCTGCAAGCCTACGGCATTCCCGTAGTAGAAACTCACCCAGCCCAGTCTGCCCAGGAGGCCGTTGCCGCCGCCGAGGCATTAGGGTTTCCGGTGGTGGTTAAGCTGCTATCCAGCAGCCTGACCCATAAAACCGATGTGGGCGGGGTGCGCCTCAATTTGCAAACCGCCGCCGCAGTGGCAGCCGCCTACGACGAAATGGCCTCCACCATTAGCCGCCGCTTTGGGGCCGAGGCCTTTGGCGGCGTAACTGTGCAGCCCATGCTGAATCTAGAGCAGGGCTATGAGCTAATTATCGGCAGCAGCCTGGACGAACAATTTGGCCCGGTGATCCTATTTGGCACCGGTGGGCAACTGGTGGAGGTTTACCGCGACAACGCCGTGGCCCTGCCCCCCCTCAACACCACCCTAGCCCGCCGTTTGATGGAGCAAACCAAGATCTACAGTGCCTTGCAGGGGGTGCGGGGCCGCCAGCCCGCCGACCTGGCCGAGCTAGAACGGCTACTGGTGCGGGTCAGCCAACTGGCTCTAGAGCAACCCCACATCAAGGAACTCGACATTAACCCGCTGCTGGTGTTTGAAGCCACCGCCCCCCGGCCCCTGGTGGCGCTGGATGCTCGCATTGTGCTGGTCAGCCCTGAGGCCGAGCCGCTGCCGGGGCCAGCCATTCGTCCCTACCCAAGTCAGTACGTTACCCCCTGGCAACTGCGAGATGCCACGCCGGTTACCATTCGCCCCATTCGCCCTGAGGATGAACCGCTACTGGTGCAGTTTCACCACACCCTCTCAGAGGAAAGCGTCTACTTCCGCTATTTTCACCTGATGGCGTTGAACCACCGCACCGCCCACGAACGGCTAACCCGCATTTGTTTTATCGACTACGATCGCGAAATGGCCCTGGTGGTGGACTACAAAAACCCCACCACCGGCGACCACGCCATTTTAGCGGTGGGGCGGCTGAGCAAATGCCACGCAAGCTCCCAGGCCGAGTTTGCCATGCTGGTCAGCGATGCCTACCAGCGCCAGGGCCTAGGTACCGAATTGCTGAAACAACTGCTGCACATCGCTAAAGACGAAGGGCTCCACGGCGTTACCGCCGAAATTATGCGAGAAAACCGCCCTATGCAACAGGTCTGCGAAAAGCTGGGCTTTACCCTCACCCGTACCCCAGATTTTGTTAAAGCGGAGATTGAGATTTGAGTGGGATACCTTTGCAGCAACCATTCATTAATGGGCTATCTGAGCGCAAGACAGTTACAAACGAATTGATTCGTATCACCAGATGGTTGATCAAACCCCGAACCCTGGGCCTACATCGCCCGGAATGCCACAATAAGAAGCAGCGTCCATCTTGTTCACGATGATTCAATCGTCATCGCCATGCCATGAAAATCACCCTGGACATCCCCGATAGCCTGACTGAAAGCCATCCGTTGTCAGAGGTAGACTGGCTGCAAGAGGTGGCTGTAGCGCTTTAATCTGCTGAGAATTGGGCAACTCAACATTTACTGAGCCAGTTTACTGTAGGAAATAACTAGAGCACTGCTATGACCCTTCAAGATTTGCTTCAAGAAGCCCAACACTTAACCTGGCAAGAGCAGTTTCAGTTAGCCACTCGTCTGTTGCAGTGGGTTGAGGCTAATATGCAAACTCCACCTAACACCCAATCCTTAAAAGAGCGCCAGCCTGACCTGCATCCAGGCAGCTTTGTGATGGCCAATGACTTTGATGCTCCGCTTCCCGACAGTTTTTGGCTGGGCGAACCATGAGATTGTTGCTGGACACCCACACGTTTATTTGGTGGGATAGCCAATCTAGCCAGATTCCCTCAGAAACCTTAACCTTGCTCAAAAACCCTCAAAACGAGCTAATGGTCAGCTTAGGTAGCCTTTGGGAAATCCAAATAAAGACACATTTGGGTAAACTGGCGCTGCGAGATCCTCTGCTAGACATTGTCCAACAGCAGCAAGCTGAGAATGGAATCGTATTGTTACCCATTGCCTTAACCCATATTGTTGAACTTGATTGCTTACCCTGGCATCACAAGGATACTTTTGATCGGTTACTGATCGCTCAAAGCCGCATTGAATGGGCTACGCTGGTCAGCCGAGATACAGCGTTCCATCAGTATGACTGCCGGATCATTTGGTAATAAAAATACTTCCTCTGTCTCCTGTCTTTTGTCACCAACACCCCGATCAGACTGCGGGGTGTTACCAAAACCACAACCCATCGCCTGAGCCAAAACCCTGGGGTATAGTCAAAAATGTCTAGCCCCCCTACCTAGCCTCGCCCTGCCCCCGGTTTCAGTTGTCTGCCAACCCAATGGCCGCTAACGACCTTTACCCAGGGCAACCCCATAGCTACATTACAACACCCCCCCGTACAGGCGCACCGCCCGCGCCCCCAACCCCCAACCCCGTACAGGCGCACCGCCGTGCGCCTCCCCCCAACCCCCAGCACACCATGCCCCAAGACCTCACCCCCAACCCCCGCCTAGCGGTCTCCGGCCTCAACTACGCCACCGCCGCCGCCCTTAGCCTTTTGCTTACCGCAGAAACCGTAGCCGCCGCCATGGCCGCCCCACCCCACCACCACCCCACCACCCCGGAACTAGCTCAGGCTAACTCCA
>CAYUBC010000093.1:0-1286 GCA_964442885.1 uncultured bacterium
CTTTGCCCTGCTGGGGGTAGCCACCCCGTCGGATTTAATTCAAGACAAAAAGCGTACCCCCTTTAACATTGGCCAGGCCATAGAACTCTACGGCTTTAGACCGGGGGAAGTGGGGCCACTAGCCGCAGGGCTAACAGGCCAGGCCGACGCCCCCCAGGCGGTGCTCCAGGCGATTTTAGACTGGACGGGGGGCCAACCCCTGCTCACCCAAAAGCTATGCCAGTTGGTGGCCGAGTCGCCCGCTCCCCTGGCGGCGGGACGCGAAACCGAACTGGTAGAGCACCTGGTGCGCACCCGCATGATTGACAACTGGGAAGCCCAGGACGAGCCCGAACACCTGCGCACCATTCGCGATCTCCTCTTCCGCAACAAGCAAACCGTGGGGCGGCTGCTGGGGCTGTATCAGCAAACCCTGAACCAGGGCCACCTGACCGCCGACGGCAGCCGCGACCAAATTGAGCTACGCCTGTCGGGCCTGGTGGTGGAGCGCCAGGGCCAGTTGCAAGCCTTTAACCCCATTTACCGGGCCGTGTTTAGCCCCGCCTGGGTGGCCCAGCAGTTGGCCCAGTTGCGCCCCTACGCCGCCAACCTGGCCGCCTGGGAAGCCTCCAACTACACCGACAACTCGCGCTTGCTGCGGGGGCAAGCCCTGGAAGACGCCCAAACCTGGGCCAGCGACAAAAGCCTGGGCACCGTAGACTACCAGTTTTTAACCGCCAGCGAAAAGCTGGATAAACAGGCCATTCGCGAAGCCAACCAGATTCTAGAAGCCGCCCAGCAAGAGGCGGCGCTAAAACTGCAAGAAGCCAGAGCCACCAACCAGCGAGCACGACGGGTGCTGGCCGGTACTGTAGCCGCCGCCCTGGTAGCCGCCGCCACCGGAGGCACCGCCATTTTTGCCACCCACCAGGCCCGCAATGAAGCGGCTCTGGTGAGGCGAGTGACCCAGTTAGAGCGAGCTGGGTTTGCGGCCAGCCAACAGTTTCGGTTTCAGGAGACAGAAGGCTTATTTGCAGCCTATAAGGCGGCCCATAGCGCTATTCAGGTGATGACCGAGGCCAGCCAGGTGCTGGCTACCGACGACCAATGGGCCTATTTTGCGGCCAGCCCTACCCTGGCCCTGCAAACCAGTCTCAACCAAATCCGCGAAACCCGCCTGGAAGGCCATCAGGGATTGGTCTGGCTGGTGGTGTTCTCTCCCGATGGGTCGCAGATCGCCACCAGCGGGGAAGACGGCACGGCCCGCCTCTGGGACTTAGCGGGCAATCAGGTGGCGCGCCTGGAAG
>CAYUBC010000093.1:1386-9818 GCA_964442885.1 uncultured bacterium
TCTGGCAGGTGGTGTTCTCTCCCGATGGGTCGCAGATCGCCACCAGCGGGGCCGACGGCACGGCCCGCCTCTGGGACTTAGCGGGCAATCAGGTGGCGCGCCTGGAAGGCCATCAGGGATCGGTCTGGCAGGTGGTGTTCTCTCCCGATGGGTCGCAGATCGCCACCAGCGGGGCCGATGGCACGGCCCGCCTCTGGGACTTAGCGGGCAATCAGATCACCCAGTATGAAGGCTACGGTACTCTGCGCGACGACTGGCAGTACATTGCCGTTGCGGTACCGCCTGATCACCTGAACCCCAACGGTGTCGTCAAACTCTGGCCCGTCTACACCCTCAACCGCATCGACCGCCGCCTGCCAGCGCCTGCGCCCCTACCTCACCCACAGCCCTGATATCTCAGACGACGAGCGCGCCATGTGTGGCATTCCCCCCCAACCGTAGGGTGCATTCGCGGCCCCAAGCCCAACCTGGCTGTAACCACCCCTCCCCCTGGCCGCAATGCACCCGGCCAGGCCCATACAACACCCTACCCCGGTCTATCGCCGTGCGAATGAGTGGGTCATATTCCTGGTAGCGCCAGAGCAGTTCTTCCGGTGATCGCACAATCAAATCCACTGGAAAGGGAGGCTGGGTAGCCTGCCATATCGTCATAGCCATCTCTGTTTTGCGACCCTCATGTGAGACTACGCCGCAAATCTCGCAGCATGGTGCTGGTGCCCAATTCAAACGCTTGTTGCACCCGTTGGGGTATCCACTCCGTAATCGGTATGTCAGGGAATACCAGGCTGTTGGGTGCGGGTTGATAGTCATTATCTTGAAGCAGATAAGCAGATAAATGGTGAGATTGCCATTGTCGTAAATCCAGACTTCGGGCACTTGCAGGGTTGCATAAGCCTCCAGCGTAGTTTTAGAAGTGACATCCGCTTCAATCGCTAGATCCGGGGGCGGATCTTTCTCCATATCAATCCGCATGAGCGCTCTTACCCGCTCCGCATTCTGAATGTAGAAACAGCTATCGGGTTCTAGTCCGGCCCGTTTCGGCTGTTTGAAAGTCGTGGAGCCAAAATCTTCCCACGGGCGCTCCTGAGCATCCAAAATCGCCTTAACAATATCTGCAATGATGCGATGGGGGCGTTCGTGGGCGGGGAGGGGTGACATCAGTTCTAGCACTCCATTGCAATAGTTCATCCGAGGAATGCGTCGCTCCTCCTGCCACGTAGCTAATAGAGCTTCGTATTGATCCCAGGTGACATCGTGAATCAGCAGGTGGCTACCCGGTGACAGGTCAATAGTGGTGATAGGCAATTTAGCCAAATTCAGCACAGTCATGGGGCTATCCTCCGATAGGGCATGGTGTGATCATAAGCGAAGGGTCGTGGCGCATAGCTATGTGCCACGACCCTTCGCCCCCTGGCCCTAGCCCACCTGGCGATAGCGCAGCAGGTAGCTAAACACCTCCCCCGGCTGGGGCAGAATTACCAGCCCCGTTTCTGGCACCGCAAACAGCCGACTCCACTCAAACGGCTCGGCATAGCGCAGCAAGTGCAGGGCGTTAATCGCCCCCCGCACCCCCTCTTCCGAGCCGATGATCACATGCTGCAACCGCTCCCGGTCTGGGTTAGCGGGAGTGAGACCTCCGAGTTCTTCGAGAACTCGGAGGTCTTGACGGGTAAAACAACTCATGAGGAATTCCTCCAAAACGATGGATTAGGAAATCCCCAAAAATTTGGCCGCCCCGGACATGATGCAGTACAAGGCGGCCTGAGCAATAATAGCTTAGCCTCCGAGACAGCCTGGATCTGACTTGGGGGTTAGCCGCTGGTTGGTGGTGTCAACACCTTCCAGTGGCGTTCAACCAAATTTTTGGGATGCTAGACTGCACGCACACAGCCATAGCGGAGTAATATACCCGATCGGTTGCCCAACTGCAAGTAAAAATTGTTACGGGTTTTTAACCTCCAGACCTCCGAGTTCTTGGAGAACTCGGAGGTCTTTTTGAGGTTGCATCTCAGCCCCTAATCAAGATTTATTCAGGGAGTTCTCAGCATGCCATGACACGCTCATAGGCAACAGCTTGCGCCCAACCAGCGGCTGTCCGTTGATGTTCTGACTGAAGCAGAGGTTATCATCTATGCGAGTTAAGTTTTTAGGGGCGGTTGCGATCGCCTCCTTTCTAACCTTGGGGGCCGTGGCCTGCGGCACCACCACTGCGGTAGATCCGGGGTCTGGGGTCAGCCAAGAAGCGGCGAATCCCTGCGCGGGGAAAAATCCCTGTGCGGCAGAAAATCCCTGCGCGGCGGCCAACCCCTGTGCGGCAGCGAATCCTTGCGCGGCGGCCAACCCTTGCGCGGCGGCCAATCCCTGTGCCGGAGCTAAGTCGGAAACCGCCACAACTCAGCAACCAGAAGTCTACAGCTTTGAGGGTCTGGCCATTCGCGGGGCCGACCCGGTCGCCTACTTCACCGAAGGTAAGGCCGTTAGGGGCGTGGCCGACTACGAACACACCTGGAACGGCGCAACCTGGCGATTTAGCAGCGCCGAGAACCTGGCCAAGTTTACCGCTGACCCCGCAGCCTTTGCGCCCCAGTACGGGGGTTACTGCGCCAAAGCCGTTAGCGAGGGCAACCTGGCCTCTATTGATCCTGAAGCCTGGAGCATTGTAGACAACAAGCTTTACCTCAACTACAGTGCCGGAGTCCAGCGCCAGTGGAAGGCTGACGTACCGGGCAACATTGCCAAGGGCGACCAAAACTGGCCGGTTGTACTCACTCAGGCTTCTTTCCACGAGAGCGGTAAGAGTTGGTAAGTGAGGTCTGCTTGGCTAGCCTGGACTATTCCTAGTACCGCTGCGCGGAGTTCAAAATGCAAAATTCAAAGTTAAAAATCCTCCTTGTGAATAGTCTGGGCTAGACAATGGCTCCTGCTATTAGCCCTACCAGAGCGCCAGCGGGAACCAACTGCCAGGTTGGTCGCCGAAACCTGATCAGAGCAACCAGGGCCAGGATGCCCACGGTGATGGCTACTAGGGTGCGGGCTGGGGTGTCTTGCAAAATGGCGGCCTGCGCCAGGGGAATGGCGGCTGCCACAATCGCCCCCAGCACCGCTGGCAACACGCCCTTCAGGAAACTCTTGACCCAGGGGTTTTGCCGCAGCCGCATCAAAAACGGCGAGGCCAACATAATAAACAGAAACGAGGGCGTAAAAATGGCCACCGTGGCCACCAACGCCCCCAACGCACCGGCCACTTTGTAGCCCACAAAGGCCGCGGTAATCACCACGGGGCCGGGGGTAATTTCGCCCAGGGCCACGCCGTCGATGAATTCGCTGCGGGTCATCCACTGAAAGTCATCCACAACGGCGGTTTCCAGCAGGGGAATGATCACCAACCCGCCGCCAAAGATAAACGCCCCCACCCGCACAAAAAAGGTCGCCAGGGGCCAGAAGTAGTCCTGAATTCGCTCTACTCCCCAAAAACTGGATACGGCCAGGGTTTCGCTCGGTATTGTGGCCAGCAGAGTAGGCCAGCCCTGGGTGAGAGGCAGCAGTGGCGCTAACCAGGCACTCGCGCGCGGGGATGGCCCCGCTGGCGGCGGCACCGTGGGACGATACACCACCAGCCCCACCAGACCGGCCAGCAAGAAGATGAGCAGCACGTTCAGGCCCAGCCACCAGGCGGCCAGAAAGGCGGCAATGGCGATCGCGACCCCCTGCCAGTCTTTAATCGCCCGTTTGCCCAGCTTCCAGCAGAAAGCGAGAATAATGGCAATCACCACGGGAGAAACGCCCAGAAAGAGATTCTCAATCTGCGGTACGCCCTGAAACCGAAAGTAGGCCCAGGACAGCACCAGCATGATCAAAAAGGCTGGCAGGATAAAACTAATGCCTGCCACCAGGGCACCCAGTTGCCCCGCCCGCAGATAGCCGGTGTATATGCCGGTTTGGGTAGAGGCTGGGCCAGGCAGCATCTCGCACATGGCCATCCCTTCCAAGAATTGATCCTCCTTGAGCCAGCCGCGCCGGATGACGGCTTCATCGTGGATCATGGCGATGTGAGCCTGGGGGCCGCCAAACCCGATGGTTCCTAACTTAAGAAAGATCTGGGCCAGTTCTCGCAACCGGGCTGGCAAGGGGAGGGGAGGGCCGGGCACTGTCGCAGGCTCTAAATCAGGCGTCTGGCTCATAGGATAAGGTCACAAACGGGACTAAACCTAGCCTATCGAACTTCGATAACGAAGTCCTATATCCTGCTATACATTGGCGGAGCACGGGCGATTAGCTTAGGAGATTTCTTGGAAAGATTATTCCTCTGCGTAGGATGGGCAAAGGGCCTTGCCCGTGCCCATCAGGCGTTCTGCCGATGGGCACGCAAGCTTTGCCCGTCCTACAGGGGTATGTTTTCATCTGGAAATCGCCTTAGAGCAGGACGAGTCTTCTAAGGAATAGTCAGGAGAAAGGCGTTACGTTACTCCTCCTCTTCAAACAATTCGCCAAACAGTTCCTTTACTTTTTGTTTGGCGTCCTCTAGCCGCAGTTTCCCTAGCTCGGTGGCGCGATAGAAGCGCCGGGTTTGCCGTCCTGATTTTTCTTCGATAGAAGTTAAATAGCCCTTGCGCTCCATGTCGTGGAGCATGGGGTAAAGGGTGCCAGCACTGATCCTATAGCCGTGGCGGCCCAATTCTTCAATGATGCCAAGGCCGAAAATCGGCTCCTGCGCCGCATGATGCAAGATGTGTAGACGAATCAAGCTGGAGTAAAACTCACGTCCATCCATAGGCTCTAAGCCTTGCTTTGCCAGGGCAATTTAGCCGTCCTGGAGATAGGCGACTAGCGCCTGGAGCTTGTCCCAGGCGGCCCCACTCTTGAGAATTTCCTGGGCCTGGGCAATGCCCTCGGCAATGGCGGCGTCCAGGGAAGGAGCCGTTAGCCGTTCCCCCACCTTAAGGGCCAGGGCGGCATTGAGGGCCACCACATCCTGCTGGGCCGGGGTGCCTTTGCCCTGGAGTACGGCGGTCAAAATCGCTTTGTTTTCGTCAATTTCGCCCCCGCGCAGAGCACTGAGGGGCGCAGAGGTTAGCCCCAATGCCTGGGGATCCAGCTCCGCAGACCGCACCTGCCCCGCTTCCACCACAGCCAGGTCGGTTTTGTCGCCCAGGCCGGCTTCGTCCAACCGTTCGCGCCCGTGCAGCACAATCGCCTGGGGAATACCCAGTTGATGGAGCGCTGCGGCCATAGTTGGCACCACGGTTGGGTCGTAGACCCCAATTACCTGGCCGGTCGGCTGTAGCGGATTCACCAGTGGCCCCAGCAGGTTGAACACCGTGCGAATCTTCAAGGTGCTACGCAGAGGGGCCACGGCTTTCATGGCTGGGTGCCAACCCCTGGCGAATAAAAAGGTAATGCCCACGTCATCCAGGGCGGTTCTGACCCGGTCAGGATGGGCGCTCAGGTCTACCCCCAGCGCTTCCAGCACATCCGCAGAGCCAACTTTGCTAGAGGCCGAGCGGTTGCCATGCTTGGCCACCCGAATGCCCGCCGCCGCGGCCACAAAGGCCACCGCCGTGGAAATGTTAAACGTGTGCGCCCCGTCCCCGCCGGTGCCGCAGGTATCAATGCAGGGGGTGGCATGGACAATCTTACCCTCGCCCCCTAGAGATTGTCCCTGGAGCACTCGCGCCATACCTGCCAACTCGTCGGCAGCCACGCCCTTGGCCTGGAGTGCCGCCAGCAATGCACCCGACATCACCTCCGGAATACCCTCGCTCAGCCAGCCCTGCATCAGGGTTTCCGCTTCCGGTTGAGTAAGCGACTCGCCACTAATGAGGCGTTGCAGCAGGGCAGACCAATCTTGAGAAACAACGTCAGCAGGCATGGTTTGGGTTGAGGTCACGGTTAGTTTTCCAGGCACAGCATCCCCGTCCTGTCCTCCTGGCTCAGGCACGCCAAGGCCAATCTCAGGGATGGGGTATAGACAATGTATCAGAGTCTCTAATCACCGGAGCTAACGCGCTTCTCAATAACCTGGTTAGATGCACCCATGACAGCGCTACGATTTTGCTACCACAACAAATTAAGTAATTATGCTTACGCCGCAGTCTACCCCTGTCCAGTGCTGATCCCCGCGTTAGACCCGGTTTGTTTCCTCGTAGCTATAGAAACATAGAAGCAGACCAACTATGCATATAAGATTTACAAATACCGAAATCCTAAACATTTTGTAATCTTTTGTTACCTTGGTAAATGTGAAGGCTATCTGTTCATTACCTCGGAGGTCCTATGACCTACACCTTAAACGCTCCCGCTACTGTTCCCGTTGGGCTGGCTGCTCCCGTTGCCAATACCATTGCCTCTTTTAGAGGGCTGAGCACCGATGAGCAACTGGGCGTGCTGTGGGTGCTTTACGACAATATGGGACGCTCGATTACTCCCGCGGCTCCTGGGGCGGCTCGTTTGCAGTTCGCCGAGGGTTTGCTGGCTCAGGTCAAAGCACTACCCCAGCAAGATCAGCTTCAGTTCATGCGAGATTTAATCAACAGAACCAGCACCGCTCTCACTCGCGCCTACGGAGTGCTGAGCAACAACACCAAGCTGGCTTTTTGGTACCAACTGGCTGAAGAAATGCGGACTGGCACCGTGATTGCTGTGCCCAGCTTCTACAAGCTTGGCGATTCTGGTCAGCGCGTGTTCGGGCAAATTTCCAAGCTCGACTTTAACCAGCAAATCACCGTCATGCGTCAGGTGGTTGTAACTATGGGTGTGGATCCCCTGGCTTAGTTCTGAGCAGGGTACACCAACGCTTAGATATCCCCAAGGCAGCCCTGGCTGAGAGATGGAACCCTGCTTTCCGTCCTTCCAGGGCTGTTGTTAGCCACTGTGAGGGAACCGATGACTGTGCAATCCTTATCCCTGGAGGCCGCCCTTTGCGAGTCAACGGTATCCAGCTATTTTGACAACTTCAATCAGGCCAACTATCAGGCCGTGGCGGCACTGTTTGGCGATCACGGCACTCTCCAACCCCCCCTTGAAGACCCCATTGTTGGGTCAGGGGCGATTACCCGCTACTTAACCGAAGAAGCCCAGGGGATGACGGCTATCCCCCTGGACAGGCAAATTACCGTCCTGGAAAATCACACCTCTCAAATCACAGTACGGGGGCGGGTGAAAACTCCGCTATTTACCGTCAGCGTGCAGTGGCACTTTGTCCTGGATGCCGAGGGAACTATCCAGCAAGCTGAAATCAAACTCCTGGCTTCCCTTCAGGAACTCCTGCAATTCAATAGAGCCTAAGAGGTTTCCAGTACTGTAGGGTGGGTACTGCCCACCACCCAGAGCTAAGCCGCCTTAACAGCGACCGACTGCCCCCAAGCCGCAGTAAGCCGCGATCGCCCCAGAGTCAAATGCTGGGGAGCGCACTGCCAGTCTGGGTGAGCCGTCATCAGCAGAGACTCTAAGGACTCCCGATCAAACAGGTGCAGCACAGGGGCAGCGGTAGAGTCGTCGGTTACGGCATAGCAGTTCTCGGCTACGCAGGCAATGGTTAACTCGTGGCCAAACTCGGCGGGAAGAGTCACTTCCTGACCAACCTCTAACCCGCGAAAGCTGAGAATCGCTTGCTTAAAGGTATGAAAATCTTGAGCACTTAACCCTGGCAGAACCCTCACCGTGGTTTCGTCGCCGTTGACCTCAATCCAGTAGCGCCGCAGTGGGTCAATGCCTTGGAGCCAGGTAGACTCATCATCAAGACGGTACCGGGGAGCCAGGGAAAGCTTAGGAAACATGATAGCTGTCAGGGAAGGAATTACCATCCCTAGCATCAGGCAGGCCAGAATTTATCTCAATCTGCTGCAATAAAAGTATAGGAATGCTGAAGTGAGGGTTAAGTATTCGTAATATATTGATTCATTCCAGGGACTCATAGATGACCGGTAGGTTTTGTTTGGCCGTTCCACAGCCTGTTCGCCTAAAACTGCCGGAGAAATCGCAGGTCGCTGGAATAGAGGCGGCGAATATCATCAATTTGGTGCTGCACCATGGCCAGCCGTTCTACCCCCAGGCCAGCCGCAAAGCCACTGTACACGTCGGGATCGTAGCCAACTGCCTTGAGCACGTTCGGGTCAATCATGCCGCAGCCCAATACCTCCAGCCACTTGCCCTGCCACTGCACATCTACCTCGGCAGAGGGCTCTGTGAAGGGAAAATAGCTGGGCCGAAACCGCACCGGAATTTCGCCGTAGAGGGTTTCTAGAAAGACTTTGATGGTGCCGCGCAGGTCGGTGAAGGTAATGTCGGTATCCACTGCAAAGAACTCGATTTGATGAAACACAGCGGCGTGGGTAGCATCCACGGTGTCGCGGCGATAGCAGCGGCCAAT
Source organism: uncultured bacterium (assembly GCA_964442885.1). Lineage (GTDB taxonomy): Bacteria > Cyanobacteriota > Cyanobacteriia > Phormidesmidales > Phormidesmidaceae > Nodosilinea. The sequence goes on from CAYUBC010000093.1 coordinate 9,755, forward strand.
CGCCACCGCCCGCAGAGGCGGTTGGTGGGTCTGCATGTAGCGAATCTGCACGTTAGAGGTGTGC
>CAYUBC010000094.1:0-9808 GCA_964442885.1 uncultured bacterium
TCAGCCAGGGCGCGAATAGTGGTGGATTTTCCCGTGCCTCGATCGCCCATAATCATCACCCCGCCAATTTTAGGATCGATGACATTAAGCAGCAGGGCCAGCTTCATGTCATCCTGGCCAATTACAGCCGTAAACGGAAAGACCACGCGCCGAGGAGAAGCTGAGGATGTAGTTGGGGCAGCAGCAGTAGAACTCACTAGAATCTCAAGATGAATAGCAGAACAAAAGTTTAGTCTATGGTTCATTGTGCCACAGTGCCTACGCGCTAATCAGCGCAGCGCCTTAAGCCAGGGGCTAAACCCTCGGTTTGCTGTGAGCCAGGCTAGTCCTTGGAGACAGCCATCATCCCTCTGATTGACTAAAGCAGAGCTCTCTGTGTGACTTGAGATGCCCTTTCGGCCTGCTTACTTCTCCTTCTGGTACCGGGGGGCAACCCTGCTTTTCAGTGGCTCAGTAGACCAGTTTTGCCCCACGCCCTTTCCAGAGATCCCGCAATCCGGGATTATAGAAAACATTCAACCTTGAGTGCTGATTGCCGCCCCCGACTATGGAGCTTGGTCTACCCGACGAATCTTTGGCTGAGAAACTGTTGGATCTAGCGTTGCTGCATGGGGCCGAAGCGGCAGAAGTGCTTCAATCTGAGTCGCAATCTCGTCCAGTTTTTTTTGAAGCTAACCGCCTGAAGCAGCTTGAGAGTTCCTCTGCTGCGGGGACGGCTCTACGCCTGTGGGTCAATGGCCGACCTGGGTTGGTAGTGGCCTACGGCAACGTTGAGCCACTACCCATCGTGGAAAAGGCGATCGCCCTTAGTACCCTAAACGACCCTGAACCCATTGATATTACTCCTGGGATTACACAGCGCTACCCCGATATGGGGCAGACCGTACCGGTTGAGCAACTCATCGAGTGGGGACAGCAGGTGATTGATCGGATTCGCACCGCTTACCCGGACGTGCTTTGCGAAGTCGAGATGGAGTGTGATGTAGAAACCACGCGGATTCTCAACACCCGTGGGCTAGATTGTAGCTACAGTGACACTACCCTGAGCGGTTATGCCTCAGCAGAATGGATCCGGGGCGATGACTTTCTAAGCGTCAGCGATGGCCAAACTCGACGCAACGCCCTGGATGTGACCAGCCTGGTCGATCAGATCTTGCAGCGGCTGGCCTGGGCTGAGTCTGCCGCAACGATAACTTCGGGACGGCTGCCAGTCATTTTTACGGCCAAGGCAGCGGATATGGTTTGGGGCACGCTGCAATCTGCCCTGAGCGGTAAGCGGGTGCTGGAGCGCTCCTCCCCCTGGAGCGATGGTCTGGGGCAGCAGATGACCTCCAGGGCCATTACCCTCTTTCAGGATCCAGAGGCTGGCCCCTTTAGCTGCCCCTTTGATGACGAGGGCACCCCCACCCAGCGGTTGGTGTTTATTGACCAGGGAGTGCTGACGTTGTTTTACAGCGATCGCGGCGTCGGGCGGCGGTTGGGTGGTGGCTCTACCGGAAACGGCTTTCGACCAGGGTTGGGCAGTTACCCCACCCCCAGCCTCTACAACATCCTCATTGAGCCTGGTCAGCCGTCTTTAGCCGACCTGATAGCAACTATCGACAACGGCATTCTGGTGGATCAAATTCTAGGGGGCGGGGCCGGAATTTCTGGCGATTTCTCCGTCAATATTGATCTGGGCTACCACATTCGGCAAGGCGAAATCCTGGGTCGCGTCAAGGATACGATGGTGGCGGGCAACGTCTATGCTGCCCTGAAGGAGAATCTAGCCCTGGGCAACGATGCCGACTGGAATGGCTCGTGCTATACGCCATCGATTTTGGTAGAAAGCCTATCCGTTACCAGCGGCTAAGCTGACCAGGTAGACCGAGGCATGCAAAAGGCAGAAGCCAATCGACAAACCTAATGTACGGTGGACATGTACGGTGGACAGCCACGTCCGCCTTCTGCCTTAATCTACGGACAGGCTCAGACTAAGCTGCGGTGGGTAGAGGTCATGGTAAAGCGCTTCAATATCACCCCGGCGGTAGAGGTAACGATTGCTGCGGCGGGAGGCCCGGTACTCGCAGCCACGCTGGTCTAATTGCTGTTGCAGCTCTCGGCGGGTAAAGGGAAAGGCCTTAGCCGCTTCTCGCAGGGGCAACCACTGTTGGCATAACTGCTGGCGCAGCGCCTGGTCGGAGGTGTCTTGCAACTGGGTCAGCAGCCGATTGGCCAGCAGCCAACAGGCCTTAGTATCCGCCAGGGCCCGATGCGATTGTCCCACCTCAAACCCAAAGTGGCTAACCAATTGCGGCAAACTGCGCGACGGCAAGTCCGCCAGCAGCAAGCGTGACAGAATGACCGTGCAAAACCGCTGCTGCTCAGGACGCTGAAACCCCTGCTCCAGTCGTCGATATTCGGCCTGAATGAAGCTATAGTCGAAGGCCAGATTGTGCCCGGTCAAAATCCCTTCGTTTAAGTGGGGCTGAAGCTGAGGCCAGATTTCCTCGGCCGCAATGCCCTGATTCACCATAGCGGTAGTAATGCCAGTCAGGCGAGTGATGTTGTAAGGCACCCGCACGCTGGCATTGACTAAAAAGCTATCCTCGTAGGTGATGCCCTTGGCCAGAGAGCCTTGAATCACGGCAACCTCAATCACCCGGGCCTCATGGGGGCGTGGCCCGGTGGTTTCCACATCCACTACGGTCAAGGGCGACTCGGGCAGTCGGCGATAGTAGGTTAGCAAATGCTCAGACAGCAAGGCCGACTGAGCCATGCCGCTGACAGACACAGGTACCATGGCACACCACCAGCAAAAGCGCCCCTCTAAGGTGACACAAAATCTGGTCAACGGTGGCCTCGGTAGCCATTCCCAAGGTCAGGATTAGCCAGTCTTACCGGGTCTATCCCTTTAACCAGACAGGGAGGGATTTACCAAGTACGCCGAAATTGGGCCCAGCGTTCCTTAGCAACCAGCCAGAGGAAGGGGAAGTCGTCTACCAGGTAGCGTTTCCAGAGTCGTTTGGGTTCTGAGGCCAGGCGATAGAGCCACTCCAGACCGAGCTTGCTCATCAGCTCGGGGGCTCTGGGTTTGTTGCCCGCTTCAAAATCAATCGCTGCCCCTACCGCCATAAAAATATCGATAGACGGAAGCTGATCTTTATACTTGGCAATCCACTTTTCCTGCTTGGGAGCCCCGACCCCAACTACCAGCACATTGGCTGGAGACTGGCGAATCATCTCCAGAATTTTCTGGCACTCCTCTTCGCTTTTCTCAAAGCCAAAGGATGGCGAGTGAGCTTGCACAATAATTTCCCGACCAATGCGGGCATTGATACGCTCCTGAGCCCGGGCCGCTATGCCCTCAGCCCCTCCCATCAAAAAAATCTTGATGCGCTCGTTGTTGCGATGGTGTTCGCAAAAGAGGGGAAACAGGTCAGAACCAGATATCTTCGCCTTAATGGGCTTGCCGAGAAACTTCGCGGCCTTCATCAGCACCTGGCTATCGCACACCCGGAAGTCAGCCTGGCTATAGGCTCTGACAAAATCCAGATCCTTCTGAAGCTTCATCAAGTGGTCAACATTGGGCGTAAATACCACTCCCCGCTTTAGCTGGCTGAGAAAGTCGCTAACCGAAATATTGTCAATGGGAATGTTGAGGATCTCAACCTGTTTTTGAATGTGCTCGTACTGCTGACGCTGGAGTTCTCTAGCGGTAGACTCCAGGGTCGCCTTACGAAACTGTCGGTAGAGTTGCTGAACCTCTTGGGATGAAACCGTCTGCCCAGACCCGGGCTCAATGTCGGGTGGTAGGTCAGGTTGAGAGACGGATGGCTCTACCCCTGGAGAGGCAAACTGCTTAGTGGACTGTGGCTCCATGCGATTAACCAATAGCTAAAAATGTAGATGACCAACCTGGGATGCATCAGACCTGATGAGCATTCCTTCGTTAACACAGTTGCCGTAAATCTTGGGGCTGGCTTCAGCACGACACTGCCTTAAGGTTTCCCACCTGGGGGAGCCACCTGTCATGAAGGGAAGGAACTTAACCATAATCTCCATGGGCTACTGGTTACAGTAAAGGCGGCTATGAACAACGGTATGTCTCAAGGAACACATTTAGTTTCAGAGTGGGTTGGGTGAGTTAAGGCTGTCCTGCCAGCTTAATTGTTTCCTTTGATACAGGTAAGCGGTGGCTTCTGAATTTACCGATAATTTATTAAAGCCAGCCGAGATTATGAAGTAAAGTTAGGCAGGTTTACGGTTGTGCTGATGGTGCCTTCGCCTGTTTGAAGGTGACGCGAAGGCTCACTTAGTCACTACCCTCGTGCAGCCAGGCGCAGCGCTCTCCGTCGATTTACCCATCCTTCGGTACCAGCGCTAGTTAAGTTATCGTGGGAATACTTAACTCAGCCGCGTAGCCTAGGTTGCAACCTAGTTGCAACTGACCGATCTGGCTTCTGTGGGCAAGATCCCTAGCTGGGTCGGTAGGACGAGGATGGTGCTGGCCAGGTTCCCAAGGAAGGTATAGATTGCATTCAATCTCCATCTTTATCAAGACTCTACAAAGTTGTGCATCACAAAGTTGTGGAGTCTAGCTAGTCCGTTGTAAGAGTTTGATCAGCCCCTAGGTTTAGGCCTACCAGTAAGGCTTGGATGGCAAGGACGCTCTTTATTGTTTAGGCGTATTTCTCTATATATAGACATTCATTTTTTATGATTACTACGTTGATGACTGTTGGCCTGAGCGGCGTTGCCGCTCTTCTGCTGGTTTTGTGCCTGATGCTTTTACTGGAGGTTAGCTTTGCTTCCTCCCGGCTATCGGTAGAGTCCTCTTCCCCCCAATTAGCCGAGGAGTCTACCCTGGCTGTGCTGATTCCGGCCCACAATGAGGCTCTGGGCATTGGTCAAACCCTGGCTGGGTTGCGCTCAGAACTGCGGGTGCAGGATCAATTGCTGGTGGTGGCCGATAACTGTACTGACGACACGGCGGCGATCGCACGCGGGGCAGGGGCAACGGTGATCGAACGCACTAACGCTAACCAGCGCGGTAAGGGTTACGCCATGGATTATGGGCTCAACCATTTGGCAACCAACCCGCCGGACGTGGTCATACTGATGGATGCTGACTGCGATACTCAGCCAGGGGCCTTAAGTTTACTCGCCCATCAGGCTCTAACCTATCAGCGGCCTGTACAGGCTAACTATTTAATTGAGCAGCCTGCGGCTACCAGCCTTAAAGGCTTTGTTTCTGCCTTTGCCATTAAGGTAAAAAACCTGGTCAGGCCGCTGGGGCTACAGCGCATGGGCGCACCCTGCCTGCTCACCGGCACCGGCATTGCGCTACCCTGTGAAATTGCGATGGCCGTAACAGTGGCCAGCGGCCACATTGCCGAGGATATGAAGTGGGGGCTAGATCTGGCTCTGGCCGGGCATCCTCCGACCTTCTTAGCGACTGCCAGGGTGACTAGCCGCTTACCCAGCGAAGAGGATGCCGCCAAGGTACAGCGCACTCGTTGGGAGCATGGCCATCTCCAAATTCTCCGAACCTACGTGCCCAGGCTGCTTTGGCAGTCCCTTCGGCAGGGGCGATTAGACCTGCTAGCCCTGGCTCTAGAGGTAGCGATTCCACCGCTATCGCTGTTGGTGATGGCGTGGGCCGCGGTAGTAGGGGCAACTCTGGCCTTTGCTCTGGTGAGCCGGGTTTGGCTTCCGTTTACCATGACCGCCGCCGCGGGAGTTGCCCTCGTAACGGCGGTGATTTTGGCCTGGTACCGCTATGGCCGTGCTGACTTGAGTCTGCGCCAGTTAGTGACCATTCCGCTTTACATCCTCTGGAAAATTCCCCTCTACATCGCCTATCTGATTCGGCCAGAACAACGCTGGGTACGCACCCGGCGAGATGGGTAGAGGTCAGGGGGAACAGGCCACCTGATAAGCTAGAGCCAGGGGATCAGCCGTGATCCTGCTCTCCCTTAGCCCCGTGTGGCCCCTATGACTTCTCCAACTCGCGATGTTCAGATCTACTCCATTGCCGGTGGAACTACTGTGCTGCGCTGCCGTAGTTGGAACCGCCTGCGCTTTGAAATTGAGTACGCTCTAGAGCGCGGTACTACGGCCAATAGTTACCTGATTCAGGGCGATCGCACCGCCCTGCTTGACCCACCCGGCGAGTCTTTCAATGAAATCTTTCTGACCGCTCTGGAACGGCACATTAATCTGTACCAGGTGAACTACATCATTCTGGGACACATTAACCCAAACCGGACAGAGACACTGAAGATTCTGCTACAGCGGTTGCCGGAGGTAACGGTGGTCTGCTCTAACCCAGCGGCCCTGGCGCTGAGGGATTTGCTGCCCGATGCGTCGCCCCGGGTGCGAGTGGTTCGCAGCGGCGACGACCAGTTGGACTTGGGCCAGGGGCATCGGCTTCAGTTTGTGCCCATCCCCACCCCCCGCTACCCCGGCGGCATGGCCACCTTTGACCCTTACTCCAACATTCTTTATTCCGATAAATTTTTTGGGGCGCACCGCTGCGGCGAAGCCGTGTTCGACCTAGGCTGGAACGAACTGCTGGAGGATCGTCGTTACTATTTCGACTGCCTGTTTGCCTCTAGCGTGCGGCAGGTAACCGCCGCGCTGGATCGCATGGAGATGTTTCCCTTCAGCGTGCTGGCCCCTGGGCACGGGCCAGTGGTGCAGTACAGCGCCAAGGAGCTATTTCACAGCTATCGCCAGTGGAGTCAGGCCCAAACGGCTCAAGACCTGTCGGTAGCGCTAATTTATGCGTCCGCCTACGGCAATACGGCGACGCTGGCCCAGGCCCTGGCTCGCGGCATTACTAAATCAGGCGTGGCGGTAGAAGCCATCAACGCCGAACATGCTGACCCCGCAGACATTAAAACGGCGGTGGAAAAATCAGCGGGGTTCTTAATGGGATCTCCAACCCTGGGAGGGCATGCCCCTACCCAGATGCAAACCGCCCTGGGCATTGTGCTCTCGACGGCGGCCAAATCTCAACTGGCAGGAGTATTTGGCTCCTTTGGCTGGAGCGGCGAAGCCATTGACCTGCTGGAGAGCAAGCTCAAGGATGGTGGCTATACCCTGGCCTTTGAGCCAATTCGAGTCAAGTTTAAGCCTACCGAAGTAACGCTGAAATACTGTGAGGAAGTGGGCACCGACTTTGCCCAGGCGCTCAAAAAAGCGAGGCGTGTCAAGCAGCCCCGCACGCCAGCATCGTCGGTGGAGCAAGCCGTGGGGCGGTTGGTTGGCTCCCTTTGCATTGTGACGACCCAGCAAGGCGAGTTATCCAGCGCCATGCTGGCCTCCTGGGTATCTCAGGCGTCCTTTACGCCGCCAGGGTTAACGGTGGCTGTAGCCAAGGATCGAGCCATTGAAACCCTGCTGTATCCCGGCAATCCCTTTGTGCTGAACATTTTGGCTGAGGGTAAGCATCTGGGGCCGATGAAGCACTTCCTGAAGCCCTTTGCGCCAGGAGAAGACCGTTTCGCCGGGGTAGAAACGACGCCAGCGGAAAACGGGTGCCCGATTTTGCAGGAGGCGATCGCCTACCTGAACTGTCGAGTGGCTGAACGGATGGAGTGTGGCGACCATTGGCTGGTTTACGCCACGGTAGAAACAGGCCAGGTGCTGGATGGAGAGGCCAAAACCGCCGTTCACTATCGCCAAACCGGTACCCACTACTAAGGCAGGGGAACATTAAGCTGCGTGAACGACTAGCCCATAAATGGCTAGGCTATGGCCGAATATGTTACCAGTAGAAATACTGGCTGGATGCCTGTGCTGCTTATCTGGAGCACTTTTCAGCCAATTGTTAAAACGTGTATTTAAACCGCTTTAAAGTTTGAGTTCATGACAGTTGTTTATTACTGTTCAGCCCGTTGTCAGGATCTGCAAGCCGTCCAGCCCTTTGTTGCCGATTGTTTAGAGCAGGTTGCCCGGGAGCATCACTCCCAGATTGCTAGCCTCAGCTTTGCTATTCCTAGCGTTGATCCGCTGCTGGCCTTGGCTCGCTTGACCCACAGTCAGGAACCCCACCTCTACCTGGAGCGGGCGGTCAACGAAGAGTCGATTGCGGCGTTTGGCAGTACCCTGACCTACCAATCAACGGGCTCTCAACGCTATGGTGATGCCCATCGGTTTTTGGAGCAGTGGTGGCCCCACATTCATACCTACCGGGATGAAGAGATTGCCCTGACATCCTTGACCTCGGCCCTGGAACCCCGATTTTTTTGTAGCTTTACGTTCTTTCCAGATCAGGCTAGAACGGGCTTAGACTTTCCCTCAGCCACCGTGACCCTGCCCCAGTGGCAAATTTGGCGACAGGGCCAAACCTGTATTTTTACCGCGAACGTTCTGCTGACCGCTGAAACCACTCTAATTTCGGTGCTGGATGACCTGGATGCTCGCCTGCTAGCTATCCACCGATTGGCGGAGGATAACCTAGGCAGTGAAGCAGTGCCGACCAGTACCTCATCGGCCAGTGCCTTCTTGCGGCGCTTCTCACCCCTGGCCAAGGGGCATTTTAAGGACTCGGTGAGACGAGTCTTAGATCACATTAGCCACCAGCAGGTGCAAAAAATTGTCCTGGCCCATGCCCTGGATGTGGTGCAGGAAGAGCCCTTTGAGACGTTGCGATCGCTGGCTCAACTGCGCCAGCGGTATCCCGACTGCTACGTGTTCTCAGTCGGCAATGGCCGTGGCAAAACCTTCATTGGAGCCAGTCCCGAACGGTTGCTCAGCATTGCCCATCGGCGGCTGAGTACCGATGCGCTGGCCGGGTCAGCGCCTAGAGGGCGCACCGCTCAGGACGATCGCCAGCTAGCCCTGCACTTGCTGAACAGCGCAAAAGAGCAGGCTGAACACCAGATCGTGGTCAATTTCCTGGCTCAACGGCTGGCCGATTTGGGGCTGCAACCCTACTATCCCAAACCGCCAGCCCTGCTGCGGCTCTCCAATATTCAGCATCTGCATACGCCTATTCAGGCCCGGATGGCCGGTCGCATTCATCCCCTACAACTGGTAGAAGCGCTGCACCCCACCCCCGCCGTTGCCGGGCTACCGACCCAAGCGGCCTGTGAGAAAATCCATGCCTACGAGCAATTTGACCGGGGGCTATACGCCGCGCCGCTCGGTTGGATTGGTGCTAATGGTGACAGTGAGTTTATTGTGGGCATTCGCTCAGCCTTAATTAGCGACAATTGGGCCAGATTGTATGCCGGGGCTGGTATTGTGGCAGGGTCTGACCCAGAGCGCGAATGGGCGGAAATTAACCTCAAATTCCGCGCCCTGGGCGAGTCACTGATCTAGTCTCTGCGCAGGCCATGACCTTTGATTTTCGCAATACCAACACCCTGTGGGCCTCGGTGCTGGCAGAGACCCTGGCTCGGCTGGGATTGGCTACAGCCATCATTTCGCCCGGTTCGCGGTCTACCCCCCTGACTGTCGCCCTGGCTGATCATCCCCACATCGAAGCGATTCCGGTTCTAGACGAGCGCTCAGCCAGCTTTTTTGCCTTGGGGCTGGCCAAACGCACGGGCTGGCCCGTGGCCCTGGTCTGTACGTCAGGAACTGCGGGGGCCAACTACTATCCGGCCATCATCGAAGCCAGGGAAAGCCAGGTGCCGCTGCTGGTGCTAACCGCCGATCGCCCACCGGAACTGCGGGATTGCGCCTCTGGCCAAACCATTGACCAGCAAAAGCTGTTTGGGGACTTTCCGAATTGGTACGCCGAATTGGCCATTCCCCAGGCAGATCTAACCTTGCTGCGCTACCTGCGGCAAACCCTGGTGCAGGCCTGGGAGCA
>CAYUBC010000095.1:0-9772 GCA_964442885.1 uncultured bacterium
TTGGACGTAAGCTGCCCGGAAGAACAGCTTGACACGACAGCATAGGCGGATATTTCGCCGCTGTCAACCGTATTGGGGAAATATCCATCTTGAAGTGGGCTAAGGTTCTGCTGGGTGGGCTACGACTACCTGAGTTCTATGGCCGCTTAGGAGTGAGGTGAGACATGACGAGGAAACCGCTCTTCAAGCCGATCGATTGCGGCTGACCCGATGCGATAGGCGTCGTCTAAGCAGGTTTGGTAAATAGAATTCAAGTCTAACCCAGGAAAAAATAGGCTCTCGGCAACAAACTGGTACTGCTCGGCTTGTAACGTGTAAATCGAAATTTGACGCCTACGAATAATCCAGAGTTCTGGAATCTGGTAGGGTAGGTAGTCATCAACCGAGGTAAACGAGGTGATGTCGCACTCGATGGCTAAATCAGGAGGTGGATCAATTTGCCAATTAATGCGCTGTGTGCCGACGACAGGTAACTCTCCGATGTAGAAAAAGTGGTCGGGAATGATGCCGCTGAAATCGGGCAAATCCATAGTGGTCTCGTGGTACGAGTCGAAAGGCAGTCCCCGGTGCCGCAGTAGCACTTTGACCATATCGACAATCACATCGAGTTGCTTCCCGTGCTCTGGCAGCGGAACCATAAAGAGTAGTTCTCCATGGCGATATTTGAGTCGAGGTTGGGGGCAATCCCCCAGGCGCTCTGCCATACTCTGGTAGTCTTGCCAGGAAGCCGGGACTTTGACGACGCTCCCCGCAGGTATGGCTAATTGATCAGGTTTGATGATCAGGCTAATCATTAGGGCTAGGGACGTCCGCTATTGAGCAAACCGGGCACGAAAGTGTTTTGATCATAACCGGTGATGCGTATGGTGGGAATTGCTCTGAGAAGTGCGGTACCAGTGAGCCTACCGGTGAGCAGACGGATCAGGCTTGAGCATGAGGGTGGCCACCACCATGCCCACAACCGCCAGCAGGGCCATCGGATAAAAGGCATAGCTATAGCTGCCGAACCAATCGCGAACTTGCCCGGCAATTAGCGTGCCTAGCAGGGCACCGATGCCGTAGGCCGTGAACACAATGCCGTAGTTCTGGGCATAGTGCTCCGGATCAAACAGGCGCAGAGTAGTGGTGGGGGCAATGGCCAGCCACCCGCCCAGGCAAAACCAAAAGAGGCTAAAGGCCGTCAGGTAGGTAAGCACCTGGCCCGCCTGGGCATTGACCATCAAAATGCAGGCCACCAAAATCAAACTGTAGGAGGCAATGGCCACCTGATGGGGGCGATAGAGATCGGTCAGCCAGCCGAATAGGGGTCGGCTCACCCCATTGAACAGGGCAAATAGGGCCACACTGCTGGCGGCGACGGTGGGGTTAATTTCGATGATTTCTTCCCCCACCGGGCTGGAAATGCCAATGGCGCTGAGGCCCACCAGGGCACCGATGATGTAGCAAATCCATAGGCCGTAGAACGAGCGACTTTTGAGCAAATGGGGCGGATAGCGATGGGGGACCGGGGCCGCCGCCTGGGTCAGCTTGCCCTGGGAGGGATGCCAGTGGCGGGGCGGTAGCTTAAGGGTGGTGGCGATCGCCACAATCACCACGGCGAACACAATCCCCAAAATCCTCAGGGTAGGGCGTACCCCAATGCTCTCGATCAAATGGTTGGCGAGGGGAGCGGTGATTAAAGGCGACAGACCAAACCCAACGATGGTGAGGCCAACCGCCAACCCCTTGCGCTCGGGAAACCAGCGGGCTACTACTACCATGGGCACGCCATAGGCCAGGCCAACGCCGATGCCATTAATCACCCCATAGGTGAGGGTAATCGCCCCGATGTGGGCCGCAAAGCTGGCCAAAACATAGCCCACCCCCACCACTAACCCGCCCATAGCGGCCACCAGCCGAGTTCCAATACGAGGAATGAAAAACCCGGCAATGGGCATCAAAGTGGCATAGCACACCAGGGCGACGGTGTAAGGCAACAGGCTTTCTGTGGCGCTAAGGCCCAGCTCGGCCTCCAGGGGTTTTCTAAAAATGCTCCAGGAATAGACGGTGCCCAGACAGAGCAACACCGCCATGCCCAGGGGAATGAACAACCATCGCCCCCGCGTTGCAGGGAGCCCAAACACAGTTACCGGGGTATCGAGGCGAGGGGCATCTAAAGTGAACGAGTCATCCATAGAGCGCGAGTAGAGCAGCAAGGTTGGCCAGAGTCTACCAGACTCAACCCCAGGCCAGGCCAGGTGGCGGCTATAGAAATACTCCCACCATCAATATAGATAGCTCCGAGGTCGAGACCTCGGAGGTTTTGAAAACCTCCGAGGTCTCGACAATGCACTGAGGTTTTTGGGGCTAAACTTGAGATACCTCCTCTTTGGTATTGAGTGTTATGGCAAAAACAAACGTTGTCACCATTACCCAAGAGCGTCAATTTGCCTTCCCACCAGAGATCCTCGAAACGCTAGAGCCAGGAGATGAGTATCTGCTATGGCAAACGGAGGACACGATTGTGCTGAAGAAGATAGCCCAACCCATCTCCTTTGATGCTCTGTTTGAGCGTATTGAAGCTCTGACCCCTGAACTCGATCAGCCCACAGAAGCCGAAATCTGTCAGATTGTAAAAATGATTCGCCATGAACGAGCTCAACCTTAAAGTTGTCCTCGATACAAATGTTTGGGTTTCAGCCTTGCTGTTTGGGGGAAAACCAGCGAAACTCATTCAACTCGCCCGAAGTGGCCAGGTACAACTTTGCATGTCCCAAGAGTTATTGGGTGAGCTTGCCGATGTACTGCTCTATCCAAAGTTTCAAGTCCGCCTACAACGCCTTGGTACTACCCCAGAAGCACTGCTAATCAATGTTTCACGGCTCGTGTCTTTTTGCCAAGGTGGGGTATCTGTTGATGTGCCAGGGTTAAGGGATCCCAACGATATGATCGTTATTCAGGCTGCGATCGCAGCCCAAGTAATGGCCATCGTTTCCGGTGACGACGATCTTCTAGATCTCAAGAGCATAGCGGGTATTTCTATACTCACGGTGACAACGTTTCTAACCCAGCACTTCCCCTAACCTGAGTGAACCGATAACCAAAGATCTAACCTTGAACTGGCCATAGCGATCAGCTTGATACAGTGGATGAGCTGATGGGCCATCTTGGCCCTTGTTATGATTTACCCCCCTCGCGCCAGGCTCTGCCTGGCCACCCCACAGGCCCGTCTTACTATGACCCTTCAAGATTTGGAACACCACCTGCGATCGCTCTCTCCTGACGAGCAGGCGGACGCGATCTATCTACTCGTACAAAACCTGGGGAATCCCTGGCGGAGGATTGAAAAAATACCAGGGGTGTGCGGGGGACGCGCCTGCATTGCCAATACGCGAATTCCCATCTGGGGCTTGATAGAGGCCAAGCGCTCTGGCTATAGCGATGCTGATTGCTGACCAGCTACCCTAGCCTAACTGCCAATGATTTGGCCAATGCCTGGATTTATGCCGCCGCTCATCCAGAGGAAATTGAGACTGCTATTCAAGCCAATGAGGCGGCGTAGTCTTGGCTAGACTCTATGCCGATGAACATTTTGAACTCCGCGTAGCGGTACAGGCTCCGCCGGAAGAAAAAAGCCTGGACTTTCTGGAATATTGCCGTCAAGCTTGTTGATAGTAGCAGGCCCCTTTTTATACCCCCTATGGAAAAAGAACTCGCCCAATTCAAACTCGAAGACGGCACCGCCTTTTTAGTGGAGGTTGATCGCCCCCAGACCACCCGCAGTGGCTCCATTCAGCGGGTAGCCTCCGTGAATTCGGGACAGATGGTATACCAGGCCAGTCAAACCCTGGAGCAAGCGCTAGATTCTGTGCAGCCGGTGGTGGCTACGGTGGTCTCCAGAATGCGCTCTGGGTTGACTACCCCTGCCGATGAAGTGGAAGTAACCTTTGGGCTTAAGCTCGCGGCTGAGGCCGGTGTAGTGTTTGGTTCTGTGGGTGGCGAGGTTACCTTTGAGGTAAAACTTAAGTGGGCTAAGGAGCAAGCACACGTAGACAGCAGCACCGATGACGTTTGAGGCGAGTAAGCGGGCGATCGCTCAAATTCATGTAGCTAAGAGCCGGGCTATTGCTGGCACTGGGTTTTTGGTGGCAGAGCGTTATTTGCTGACCTGTGCCCATGTGGTTAAGGAAGCGCTGTTTGCCCCGGACGATCCGCTGGGCAGTGTACTGGAGGTGACGTTTTTTAATGCCGCTGAACCGCAGCAGGCAACCGTCATTTTCTATGAGTTTGAGGAACACCGCTATGGCCGCGATGCCGCGGTGCTTTACCTACCTGAGGATGCGCCAGGGGCGATTACCCTAGCCCCGTTGCGGCCCTTGCAACACTACAATGGGGCTGAGCTACAGGTGTTTGGCTACCCCGGCAACGATGCCGCCGGGCGAAATTTGACCACTATCACCAATGGCGAGGTCTCCGGCGGCTGGGTGCAAATTGAAGACACCAAGGTGCCTGGGTTAGCGGTGGAAGCAGGTTTTAGCGGCTCTCCAGTTTGGGGCAAGGCGGAGGGAGGGATTGTGGGTATGGTGGTGGCCCGCCACCAAGGACAGGCCACCGACAAGGTTGGGTTTATGATTCCGGTGCAGCAGTTGCAGGCGGCCCGGCAAGCAGTTGAGCAACATTCGGGCAGGAGTCTGTTGTTGTTCTCTGGAGATGCTTTTACCCAAACCAACCCGACCGTTAGAGCCGAGCAGGAGCCTCTTTCTATGCCTAGCCGAGGACTGTCTAGTTCAGAACGACTTGATTTGATAACGACCTTAAATAACCTAACGCCGACAGAGTTTGAGATGGTAGTCTCAACGCTAAACCCACCCGGCGGCATTGTATCCCCCAGTAGTGCCGCCCAGGGGTTGCGGTCTTCGGCATTGTTGCAGTGGGTTGAAGGGCCAACGGGGCCAGGATTGGATGAGGTGCAGGCGGTGCTGGGACAGGTAATGGTGGGAGCCTCAACCGCTCAGAACCCTGATAATCCTGCCAAACCAAGCACGAACAATACTTCAGGCTCATCTAAGCAAGAGCGCCTTCAGAAAGAGATTCAACTGTTAGAAGCTCAACTTGACAGATGTTTTGAGAAGCGTCTTTTAACCAACGATCCCGATACTGAGGTCAAGCTTGAAAATCTGGAGAAGAAATTGGAGCGAGATATAGCCCTCAAGAGAAGCGAACTAGAACAACTCAATTAAAAACCACCAAACACCTTGATATTAGTATCAGCTTATAGAAATTCAAAACTAACAATTGTGGATAAGCGAGAACGATTAGAGAAAGAAATTAAATCCCTTAAGGCAAAGCTCGATAGATGCTTTGAAAAACGGTTGTTAACCGACGATCCAGAAAAAGAAGTTGCTCTGGAGGAATTGGAAGATAAACTTGACACTGAAATCCAACAAAAAGAGCGAGAACTAGCTCAGCTTTCAGATATATCCATCAGCCGAAACCGTAATGCCCTCGACTTGGAGGAAAGGCTTTGCAACCTTGACTTCGACGAACCCAAGATGATTGTTCAGGATATTTTAGAATGCCTAAATCAAAACGAAGGAGGTTCAGCCCTATTCTTGATGGAAAACTGCCTGGAAATGGAAGGTGATTTACTACTTAGACGAGTTAGGGATATCCTAAAAACAAGCACGAATCAGCTCCTTGAATACCCCGTGAAATTCGTGCCTACTATGCCAGCTAATAAGGTGGCCTTCCTCAAAATTATCGGCAGGTATTTGGGGCTGAGCTTTGATGAGATACCTGAGGAGGAATCTGTAAAAATTACTCAAGCTGTTGAAGAGATCATTAAAAAAATATCTGATCTACTGCGTTCTGGAACTACCATACTTATCCCATTAAGCAACTGGAAAAGTCTGAACTCAAATTATCAGGCTACTTTTTTGGATTGGTTTATCAATCAATTCTGGCAAGCGTTAACTATTGCTGTGGCGGAGGCGATGGAAGATTATTCACCAAGGATTTTCTTCATCATTATGGTAGATGAATTGATGATAGAGGCATGTAAAGAAGTCGATTGCTTTTGTTGCCCTACAGAGTTCGATTGTGGAAAACTATTGACGCTTCCTCTAAGGTGCTGGACAAAAACTGATGTACAGCGTTGGCTAGGTAGCTATTCCTCAACGCTCACAAAATCAGAGCGTAACCAGTTAGTAGAGTATATTTTTGGGAGCAAAGATGAGGAATTGCCTCTCAAAGTTCGGGTTGAACTAGAAAAAGCCCATGCTCAATCCCTTTTTTGATTATTGGCTGCAAAACCATGAAATTCTTTACAGGTAACCCCAACAACCGTCCTGCCGACCCCCACCGCGATTCCCCGGCGCGAGAGCCTTACCTGGCGACGGAGGAGTTGGTGAATGCAGTAAACTTGGCCATTTTCCTGGAGCGCCCTCTCTTGCTAGAAGGAGAAGCGGGCTGTGGTAAAACCCGCCTTGCTTCGGCAGTGGCGCATGAATTAGGCTATCCTCTCTATCGCTGGAATATTCGCTCTAAGACCCGCTACCAGGAAGGGTTGTACGAATATGATGCGCTGATGCGGCTCCATGATGTGAACTTGAGCCAAAAGTTAGACGGAGCTATTGCTGAGGGAGAACGCCGGGTAGACCCCAGCCGGGTAGAGAATTACCTGGATCTTAAGGAGTTAGGCAAAGCCTTTGACCTGAAAGATTGCCCGGCAGTAGTCTTGATCGATGAAATTGATAAGGCAGATCTGGACTTTCCCAATGATTTGCTCACTGTTTTGGAGAAGCCCTACGAATTTACCATTCGAGAAACCGGCAGAGTCGTTAGGGCTGACCATCCCCCCATCGTGATCATCACCAGCAATAAGGAGAAGGGCAATCTACCCGCTCCCTTTTTGCGGCGCTGCGTGTATCACTACATTGAATTTCCGAGCCAGTCGGAGCAATTGAAGCAGATTGTCGAGATTCATTTTCCGCCCGCTGAGGCGGCCACGGTAGAAGACCAACCCAGCCCGCCACCGGAGGATTTGGTGGATACGGCGATCGCTCGTTTTTTGGCGATTCGGCAACAAAAGGGGCTGGCTAAACTACCCGGCACTAGCGAATTTTTAGACTGGCTGCGGGTGCTGGCTCAGTTTGGGGCACAGGCTCCCTATGCCGCCACAGACCTGCCAGAAACCGGGCCGCTGCCCTATCGAGAACTGCTCTTTAAGCTCCGTAGCGACTGGCGACAGGCCGGGTTTAGCGTATCGCCATGAGGGTAAATGGGGTTGAGGGTTCAAGGTTGGTGCTAGAAGCGTTTTTGCGGCTTCGCAAAAGCGGTTTCAACCTGGGCGTGGATGAGTATCTGGCCGGGTTGGCGCTGGTCTCCGACGGTGCCTCGCTGCCCTTTGCCAGAGACCTAGACAGGCTAAAGCAATCGCTCAAGTTGCTGTGGTGTACCTCCGAATCAGAGTACCGGCAGTTTGACCCAGTTTGGGATAAAGCCCTGGCCGCTGCTGAGTCGGCCAGCCGAATCATGGTTGAAACCGACGATGATGCATCGCCGCCGCCCCTGCCCCCCATAGAGCCACCCTTGCCCCTTCCACCTGGGCCAGAGGCATCCCTGCCTGAAACGGTGACTGAAAAGGAACCTGCCCCCAACATAGATGCTGCGGCTCAACCGGTACGCGCCCCCTTTACCCCCGCCGAAATTGATAAGCCCTCAGAACTTCAGAGCTACTGGCCGGTTTCACGACGGTTTATGAGCTATAGCTGGCGCGCTCTACGGCGCACCATTGCCGAAGGGCCAGCGGACATTATCGACGTAGGTGCTACGGTGCAACAGACCGCACAGCAGGGGTTTTATCTAAAGCCTGTGCTGCGCCAGCGAGACATTAACCGAGCCCAACTGCTATTGTTAATTGACCAAAATGGGTCAATGATGCCGCTGCATCAATTTACTCGCGAGGTGGTGGAAACAGCCGTCTACGAGAGTGGTCTACCCGAAGGGCAAGTGGCTGTGTATTACTTTCAAAACGTGCCAGCAGACTATGTCTATGCCGATGTGTTTCTGACCGAGCCGGTTGAACTAAATGCTGTGTTAGCGAGTTGTGATAGCAACACCAGCGTTTTAGTAGTTAGCGATGCTGGCGCGGCGCGGGGCTATCGGCGGCTGGAGCGGATTCGAGCCACCGTCCGGTTTCTATCCCAGCTGCGACCCCACACTCCGCTGTGTGCCTGGCTAAACCCAATGCCAGTAGAGCGCTGGGAGGGCAACTCCGCCGAAATGATCGCTAACCTTGTGCCGATGTTCCAGATGGATAATGATGGCTTAAGTAACGCGATTGATGTCGTTCGTGGGCTGCTGACTCAGCCGACTCAGCCATGACCCATTCCCTAACTCTAGAGGAACGGCAACAGCGGGCAAAGCGCCGGGTAGATCGTTTTATTGGCCAGTTTGAGGCATCCTATTGCGACCTGGTCTGCCATGCCGCACTGCCCCTCATCCTAACGCCAGAACTGGTGAGCTATCTGCGCAATGAGTTCTTGCGGGAGGTACCGTGGATTGCTGAAGTAGACTTGCTGCTGTCGGAGCTATGCTCCCCAGTGGGTTATGAGCTGTATGTCATGGATGCCGATGTGCGGGCCTATGTGCTGGGCCAGCCCTCAAAAACCTTTACCGAAGCTCGCAAGCGCGAGGTTGCCAACCTACTGATTAGCTATGTGCGCTACCTGGCCGAGCACCGCGCCTACCTGAGCGATCGCGAACTAGAATCGCAACAGTGGGCCGCCATGCTGTACCTGGGTGAAACCGAGCGCCAAACCGTTGTGGCTGAACTGGTCGAGCGCTTTCAGGCTGCTGCTTCTGGAGGAACCGTAGTTGGGGCCGACTTACTCGACCGCGCCGAAATGGCCCGCCTGGCCCAACTTACCCAAACCTTTGTTACCAACCTGGCAGACTACCAGGAGCTGATTGACTATGCCGCCCTAGTCAGCGATGTGCAACTGCGGAACATTGCCCTAGAGAAATCACGGGTAGAGAAAACCTATGTAGTCGCTCCTGGACAATTTCTACGCCTGCCTGCCGCCCTGCAAACCGAGCTAGTCGCCAAAAACCGTATTCAAGCTGAACCGGTCGTAACTACTCAACCAGTGGCCTCTCAGTCAACTGAATTTGCTCCTATGGAAGGTGCTCTAGAGCCTCCAGATCGCATGGCTTGGGATTCTAAAGAGCTATTAATCATCGAGTATTTTGTCTATTGTGACTTTGACATTGGAATCACCGAAGCGGCTGACCTTTCGGACGAAGCAGAAACTTTAGAGATAAATGACATTCCAAGCGACATAGAGTCTCTGGAGACAGCCTCCTCTACTTCCGCTCCGCCGCCCTTCCCCCCCCTGCAACCCTTCGAGTTCACCGAAGCCCAACTGGTGGATGACGAGGCAGAGCCAACCCCAGAGCCAACCAGCGACCTGGAGCTATTCGACTTCACCATTGCCACTCTTGAGCGGCAACCCAGCCAACGGCAAACCCAACAACCAGGGCGATTGGGGCGCATCTTTGGCAGAGGCACCAACCAGGATGCTGAACCGCCCCGCCCCGATTGGCTCATTCGCCAGCGCCCAGGCCAGGCCCGCCGCTTCATCGAAATTCTGGAACCCACCCGCCGCTCTGGAGCCAGCACCAAAGGCCAGAAACAGCCCCAGACCAGCCAGCAGGGCATTAATCTGGAAATGGTCTACATCCCTGGCGGTACCTTTCTGATGGGCTCTCCAGAGGACGAGCCAGAGCGTAG
>CAYUBC010000096.1:0-9757 GCA_964442885.1 uncultured bacterium
AGCTTGGAGGAGGGCGACAAAGTTGGGCTGATTGGCACCAACGGTTCTGGCAAATCCACCCTGCTGAAGATGATGGCCGGGCTGGAGCCCTTTGATGGCGGCGAGTTTTGGGTAAATCCTGGGGCTAAGGTAGTCTACCTGCCCCAGCAGCCCGATTTTGAGGCTAATCACACCGTGCTGGAGCAAGTGTTTGCCGACGCAGGCGAACAAATGGCGCTGATTCGCGAGTACGAAGACCTCTCCCACCATCTGGCCCAGGGGGTGGGAGATACCGATGCGCTGATGGCTCGGCTCTCAGGGGTGGCCGAAAAAATCGCCGCCGCCGATGCCTGGGATCTGGAAACCAGCGCCAAGGTTATCCTCAGTCAACTGGGCATTGAGGACTTTGATGCCAGGGTGGGAGATTTATCCGGTGGCTACCGCAAGCGGGTGGCGATCGCCGCCGCCCTACTCTCCGACCCCGATGCCCTGCTGATGGACGAACCCACCAACCACCTGGATGCTGAATCCGTTGAGTGGCTGCAAAGCTACCTGAGCGGCTTTCGCGGGGCACTGCTGTTAATTACCCACGATCGCTACTTCCTCGACCAGGTCACCAACCGCATTCTGGAAATCGACCGGGGCGACCTCTACGGCTACAGCGGCAACTACGCCTACTACCTGGAGAAAAAAGCGCTATCCGAAGCCTCCGACGTTAGTAGCCAAAAGAAACACGCCGGGGTGCTGCGCCGCGAGTTGGAGTGGCTGAAGCGCGGCCCCAAGGCCCGTAGCACCAAGCAAAAGGCCCGCATTGAGCGCATCGGCGAGATGCAGGAACGCGAGTTTAAGCAAGCCCTCGGCAAGGTAGACATCTCCACCGCCGGTCGCCGGATTGGCAAAAAGGTTGTGGAGTTAGAGGACGTATCCAAAGGCTACGAGGGACGCACTCTGTTTGAGCACTTTACCTATGCCTTTTCACCGGACGATCGAGTGGGCATTATTGGCCCCAACGGGGTTGGCAAATCCACCCTGATGAACATCATCACCGGGCGTCTCGAACCCGACACGGGCAGCGTGGATATCGGCTCTACCATCCACGTTGGCTATTTCGACCAGCATTCCGAAGACTTGTTCAACAGCCCCAACCAGCGGGTTATTGAGTACCTGAAGGAAACCGCCGAACTGGTCACTACAGCGGATGGCAGCATGATCACAGCCTCCCAAATGCTGGAGCGGTTTTTGTTTACCCCCAACCAGCAGTACTCGCCACTGCACAAGCTCTCCGGCGGCGAGCGACGGCGGCTGTTTCTGCTGCAAGTGCTGATGTCGGCCCCCAACCTGCTAATTCTGGACGAGCCCACCAACGACCTGGATGTGCAAACCCTGGCCGTACTGGAGGAATACCTGGAAGAGTTCAACGGCTGTGTGATTGTGGTTTCCCACGATCGCTACTTCCTCGACCGCACCGTGAACACGATTTTTGCCTTTGAGGGCAACGGCGTGCTGCGGCAATATCCAGGTAACTACTCGGTGTATTTGGATTACAAACAGGCTGAGAAGGCGCGGGACGACGAAAAGCAGAAGGCAGAAGAAAAGCAGAAGGCAGCTCGCGAAGCGTCGCCGAAGGCGTTAGGCAAAGGGCAGAAAGACGAGCCGCTAGGGACTGCAAGGCAGGCATCAGCCGGTGGGGTAAAGGCTAGAAAGCTTTCTTACAAAGAGAAGCGGGAATATGAGCAGCTAGAAACGCAGATTCCAGAGATGGAAGCGGAGAAAGAGGCGCTGGAGAAACGGCTCTACGATAATCCGCCTACCGATTATGAAGAAGTGACGCGATTGTCTGAACGATTGGGGGAACTGGCGACGGCGATCGACACCGCTACCGAGCGCTGGATGGAACTGGCGGAGCGAGTGGAGTAGGCGTATCCTCAAGGAACCGTTGACCCCTGCCAATGCCATGACGATTAAATCTAGAAATCTCACCCTCAGCCGCTACGGAGCCTGGCGTCGCCTGGGGTTGGTGTTGGTTGGTGCACTGCTTGTGCTGGTCACCCTCGGCCTGGGTAGCCCCTTGGGCATGACCCACGCCGATACACCCACCCCTGCTGAAGTGACCTCTGAGCCGTTTTGGGTAGCGTCCCAGGCAGGCACCATCTGGAGGATTTTTGGCCTAGAAATGGTTGGCAAAATCCTCAGCCCGCAGACTAACGGGGCCTATGCCGTGGTAATTAGCACCACCCCACCCCAGGGCGGCCCACCGCTGCACGTCCACGAACGCGAAGACGAGCTGTTTTACATTCTCAAAGGCACCTACGAGTTTCGCTTTGGGGATGACACGGTAACCGCCACCACTGGGGATTTTGTCCATTTGCCTGCCCACATTCCTCACACCTTTCGCAACATTGGCACCGAACCCGGCATCGCCATCAACACCATGACCCCCGGCGGCTTTGAGCAATTTTTTGCCGAGGTGGATCAACTGCCTAAAAATCGCCCCCTTGACCGCGCCCAGGTAGCGGCCATTGCCAGCCGCTACGGCCTTCAGTTTTTGCCTGAGTCGTCATCGTGACCTGAGGTTCTGTTCTGTAAGATGACAGCTACCGGACTGAATCCAAAATATGGGGTTGAATCTGACGAAAGGGTAAGCCAGCCTCGACGAGCTTAAGAAACAAAAAATTGGCCAACGAGGTATTTGGTTCTGACTCAGGCGGCAACTCAATCAACCTCCCATCCACTAGCTCATAGCGTTGGTCAGTGCCGTCATCCCACTGCAAGTATTGCTCAAAGGTCAATGTGATACCTCCAACGTAAACAACTACCACCATTTTGGGCCAGGTATCCTGCCATCGCGATTTTGGCGTGTTACACAGGAGAAAACCTCGCCTGAATTACCCCAATTGACAAGGAGCACTGCCATGCCGATGGCTAAAAAACCGTTGCTGCTAATCCCAGAGGATGGCCAGTCCATGTCCAAATTCCGTAGCCCCAGGCAGGGGAAACCAGCCCGTGGCCTGACGGCGGGGGTAATGGCTGTTGGGGCTGTGGCGCTGTTAGGAGGGCTGAGCCTGAGTCCATCCTCTGCCCTGGCCGAAACAACGGAAATCTGGCAAGACCTGCCGGACTACACGGCACTTATGCTGCTCATCGACACCTCTGAAGCCACCTGGCAGCAGCTCGACCAGTTTCAGGTCTTTAACCTGCTGGAAGAAACCTTTGGGTTTGTTCCCAACCCAGTTAGCTTGCCGCTGCTGCCCTACGGGCTGGAGTTTCAAACTCAGGTTCAGCCCTGGATTGGTGATACGGCGGTACTGGCCCTGTTGCCTGCCAACCCTGGGGAAGGAGCAACCCTGACCGACCATCTGGTGATGGTGGCTCCCATTGCCAACCCAGCCGCCTTTGCCGAACAGGAAGCCGCTTTGATGGCCCTGCGGGAGGGTGAGCCAGAGGTGGAAACCTTTGCTGGTACAGACATCTACACCTGGCCAACCCCAGAGCCTGTGCCTGATGCAATACCTGAGGCTCCAGAAGGGGTTGGGGCCGAGGCCGCCTCGCCAGAGCCCAACGTCCCAACGCCCGAACCGGTTCAAAACTTTCTGGAGCCGCCCCAATCCCAATATCCGGCCCAACGTCCGGCTCCAACGCTGAGCTTTTCTAACGTCGTCGGCCTGCCGCTGACCCTCAGCCCCAAGGCAGAAACACCGCCGGAAGACGGGCCAGCGGAACCCGTGGAGATGGAGCTGCCTGTGCCGACCCCTAGCTTTGTCTATCAGGGGTTGGCCCTGGCGATGTTGCCCGATGCCCTGGTCGTGGCGGAAAACTCAGCGGCAATTAAGCGGTTTTTGACCTACCGGCAAACCTATCGGGGAGAACCCCTCAACCCGGCTGAGGCCGTCCCGGTTAAGCGCTCCAGCTTGGCCGAGAGCCGAGAGTTTCAGCGCACCCTGGCCAATCGGGCCGAAACCCAGGCGCTGATTACGATCTACGGCAACGCCCTGGAGTTGCTGAACTACGAGCTACCAACAGAACCGCTGCCCGGCGGAGATTGGCCAACCCCAGATGCTAATGCTGACCTGGTGCAAAGCCTGCAAGCCATGAACTTTGGCGGCACCCTGGAAGGGCTGGTTTATCCCAGCGCTCAGGGAATTCAACTGCGCGGACGCTACTACTACGATGCCGTGCCCTACACCCTGGGCCTGACGCCTAACCGGCCAGGGGCGGATAGTCTGCTGTCGCTACTGCCCGCCTCAACCTTTCTAGTGGCCAGCGGGTATGACCTGGCGGGCTTCTGGCAGGGGATTGCTTCGGCGCTGGAAATAGCCAGCGAGTTTACCCGCAACGGGCTGAATTTCTTTCGCAGCGGTTTTACCGCAGCCACCGGGCTGGATTTAGACCGCGATGTGCTGGCCTGGATGGATGGAGAATTTGCGATTACCGCCATTCCAGCTACGCAGACGCCGCTGGTATACGTGGGGTTGGGGATGTTGGTGGAGACCAGCGATCGCCCTACCGCCGAAAACACCCTGGTGGCCCTCAATCAAGTCATGGCCAACTGGGGAAATACCGTAGCACCTAGAACCGTGAACCAACAACCAGTCGTCAGTTGGGAGTTTACCTATCCTGGGGTAGATGAGGCGCTGTTTCCCTACCTCAGTTTCTTTAGCCACGGCTGGCCCACCGACGACACCCTGGCCATGATGTCTGGGATTAGCCCCATGTCGGATATCATCGCTCCTTCACCCCACGATCCCCTGGCGGATTATTTCCTGTTTGAGCAGGCGACGGCTTCTTTTCCTCAACCCAATAACGGCTATTTCTACGTCAACGTGGGGTCAACTCTGTCGTTGATTTACAGCGCCTTTGGCTTTCACGGCCCCGGCCTGGGCGAGAGCTATTTCTTTGATCAGGTTAAGCCCATTCTGGGCAGCATTCGCACTCTCAGCGCCACCACGGCCCAAACCCATCGTTATTTGGAAGTTCAGGGCCTGGTGGGGCTGGCACCGAGCCGGAGGAAATAAGAAAGAAAGCTCAGAGGGGGACTTAGTCCATTGGGCGAACCCCAGTAGAATGGGCCACATCCCTGAGGTTTTCGTCAAACCCAATAGCTTAGCCGTGTATTAAGCTCCACTCTAGAAGGGCAACGTCCCATGCAGCAATCTGAATCTAATATTGCCTTGCTTATTGATGCTGACAACGCACCAGCCGCTAAAATTGAGGCGATTTTAGCCGAAATTGCCAAGTATGGCGTAGCTAACATCCGTCGGGCCTACGGCAACTGGAAAAACCCCTCTCTCAAGCCCTGGGAAGATAATCTCCACGAGTTTGCCATTCGTCCGGTGCAGCAGTTTGATTTGACCAAGGGCAAAAACGCCACCGATGCCGCTCTGATTATTGACGCCATGGATCTGCTTTACACTCGCAATCTAGACGCCTTTGCCCTGGTTTCCAGCGATTGCGACTTTACACCCCTGGTCATGCGAATTTTGACCAACGGCCTTAAGGTTTATGGTTTTGGTGAAAAGAAAACCCCTAAACCCTTTGTCTACGCCTGTTCGACCTTCCTGTATCTGGAAAATTTGGGTCAGGATGCTGATGCTAACCAAGCTAAAACTGTCGAAAGCGTCAAAAAAACCACCAAGGAGCTGAAGCAAGATACCAAACTCGTTAGCCTACTACGCCGCGCTGTTACTACAGCTCAGGATGATGATGGCTGGTCAAATCTGGCGGCGGTGGGTGTGCATATTGCTAATCAGGCGTCGTTTGACCCCCGGAACTATGGCTACGCCAAGCTCAGCACCCTGGTCGATGCTACCGATCTTTTTGACATACAGCGCCGCACCAACGGCATCTATGTCAAAGATAAGCGGGAGGTTAAGGCGGTGAAGGGATGAAAGGTGGGTGTGAGCAAGCGCTGGATTACTTGCCGTAGCGCTCCACCGCATAGTGATGAGCTTCAAACTCTTCTGCGTCCGACAGGACTGGCAGGGTGAGGGAGGGGTTGTCATACTTGCGGCGCAGGGCCAGACCCAACAGGTAATCGGCAAAGTGGGGGTTTTTGGGCAGCAGAGAGCCGTGCATGTAGCTGCCGAATACGTTTTTGTAGCGGGCACCTTCGTAATCGGCGGTGGCATTGTTGCCAAAGCCGGTCAGGGTTTTGGCCAGGGGCTCTACTCCAGCGCCCAAGACGGTTTGTCCAGAGTGGTTTTCAAACCCGACCAGGGTGGTAGGAATCGCCTTTGGTTCGGCATAGAGGCTGAGCATATCCTGATGCATTGAGGGAGAAATCTCGGCCACCAGGTTGCCAATGCAGCGCTGTTTGACCTCGGTACCCGGCGCTTTGGTGGTGACGTTGATAATGCCCAGCCCACGGGTTTCCTGGCCGTTGCCCATTAAAAATGTGTGGCCCATGAGTTGATAGCCGCCGCACACGCCCAGAAATACTGTTCCGGCCTCAGTATCGGCCTTGATGGTGTTGTACTTGAGCTGATGAAAGTCATCCACCACAGCCACCTGGTCATTGTCCTGGCCGCCGCCCATGAAATACAGGTCAGTTTCGCCGGGTTGAGGAATATCCCCCATGCTGAGAGGCGTTACGGTGCAGTCAATGCCCATCCACTGGCAGCGCCGCTGGAGCACGATCAGGTTGCCGGTGTCGCCATAGAGGTTCAAATAGTCAGGGTAGAGGTGGGTGATCGTCAGGGAATAGGCCATCGCTACACCACGTCGAGGGTTTTGCCCATGAGTTTACGAAATTCCAGCATAGCGGTGTAGGTGGGCATCACAAATACCGTATCGCCGTGTAACGCTTGCTGAAAGGAAAGCTCAATAGCCTCGCGAATGGATTCCACCGTGGGTATGGGGCCGGGAGAAACATCCAGCGCATACTTGAGCCGCACTCGCATATCCTTAGCGCGAAGGCCGGTGCAGAGAATCCAGTCGATGGTGGCCTGGTTGAGCCGTTCCAGCTCACTATCCCAGAGCCAGGAGACATCTTTGCCATCGGCGGTGTTGTCGTTAATAGCGAGAATGAGCTTTAGAGCCGGGATGTGGCGCAGCAGTTCCAGGCTGAGGCTAAAGCTGGCCGGATTTTTTACCAGCAGCAGCCGATAGTTCACCTGCTTATCGCCCACCTGGCGAGTGAGAATTTCGCCCCGGCCAAAGGCGGGCTTGAAGGTTTGCAGCCCCTGGATGGCTATGTCACTATCGATGCCGAGTAACGTAGCAATGGCGATCGCCGTCAGCGCATTGTAAACATGAAAGAACCCTGGCGAGGCTGTTCTAGCCTGGGGAATAGCAATCTCGGTGCTCCCCAGGTGGCCGTGAATGGCAAAGTCTGTGGTCAGGTCGTCGTTAATGCGGATATCCGTAGCCTCCAGCCCCTCACTGCCAATTTCTCGCTGATGCAGTCGGCCTTCGTAGGGCAAAAAGCGAGAATATTCCTCGGCTAGGGACACAAAATAAGTCGGGTTGGGCAACCCCTGAGTGAGTCGCGCCGTGCGCGGATCGTCCCCGTTGACGACAACCTCAGCCTGGGGGCACTGGGCAATGCCATCGCGGATCAGCTTTTCGGTGCGGTCAATCTCACCGTAGGCATCGAGCTGGTCGCGGTAGAGGTTGGTAACGGCTATCACCTGGGGTTGCAATAGCGAGGCAATGCGGGGCAGGGTAGCCTCTTCCACCTCCAGAATGGCATGGGTAACGTTGAGCCGCCCCAGGGCATCACTCTGCTTCAGCAGTTCCGATAAAATCCCCTGACTGAGATTAGCGCCCGCCTTGTTACGCAACACCCTGATGCCCTCTGCCTGCTCCAGCATGGCGCTGAGCATGGTTTGAGTGGTGGTTTTGCCGTTGGTGCCGGTGATGGCGATGATAATGGGGATTTGCCTCACCAGCGCCCCCAGCGCAAAAGGGAAGTACTTACCCACCAGATAGCCCGGCAGTGCCGTGCCAGATCCCCGCCCCGACACCCGCAGCACTAGGGTCAGCAGCTTTGCAAAGGCGACAATGGGAATCAGCAGCAGTTGGTTCATAGGCGGCAGCGAGGGAGCAGAATATGCTGTCCACGTTACTGCAAACCCTGCCAGTATGGCTGAATCTAGTTGACGATGCTGCGCGAGCTGCATTCTTACTTCTGCCTTTCAGTAAGTTGATCCCCATCACAGCAGCAGGGGTGCGCTGGCCAACCTTAGCCTCTGCACCCCTGGTTGAATGGTCTAACTCCGGATAGGATCTGGGCTAGCGGACAGGTTGGGTACAGATGCCTTCTATTTTCATTTCCTATCGACGTAGTGACAGCCAAGCCGATGCTGGGCGCATCTATGACCGATTAGCGGCTCATTTTGGCCCCAAGGCCGTTTTTAAGGATGTGGACGACATCCCTCCAGGGGCAGACTTCCGGGACTATCTCAACACCACCCTGAACCAGTGCCTGGTGGTATTAGTGGTAATTGGGCCAGGCTGGTTGACAGCGACGGACAGTGCCGGTCAGCGGCGGCTGGATAATCCTGCCGACTGGGTACGGGTCGAAGTGGAAGAGGCACTCAGGCGTGACGGCGTGTTAGTTGTGCCTCTGTTAGTGGGCCACGCGGCTATGCCCAGACCGGATGAATTGCCCAATAGTTTGCAGAATTTGGCCTATCGCAACTGCGGCGAGGCGCGGCCAGATCCAGACTTTCACCGTGATATGAGTCGGCTGATTGCGCGATTGAAGCAGTACTTGCCTCTGGCCCAGAGCCAGACAACGGAGACTCGGCCATTGTCCTGGTCTGCCAAGCCTCAGTGGTGGAAACCAGATTCTCAGTCCCCGGTGCTATCGCGGCAGCGGTTTTTGCAGTGGTTGGGCTGGGGCGGGCTGGGGCTGGTGGGGGTTTGGGGTACCCGCCGGGTGGTGTCGCAACTTTTAGCCTTAGAACCAGGCTCATCGCCGCTCAATCTGGATAATCCCGATGCCGACAATAACCGCAACCCCGATGCCGACAACACCTGGGGCAGAACGGACGCCGTGACCTCCGGTTCAGCGCCCGACCTGCAACACCTGGCAGACCTGTTGCAGGCCAGACAATGGGCAGCCGCTGATGAAGAAACCCTGGCCCTATTCCGGGCGGTGCTGGCGGTTGATCCAGATGGCTGGATGGAGGCCGAAGGCTTTGCAGACCTCTATAAACCACGTATTTGCAGTACTTTCAGACGAGTGCATTTACAATTTACCCCAATTTTACCCCAATCGACAAAAGGCCTATTGCATACGTCACCGCAGCGTACAGTCGGAGAAATGACTCAGAGAGCGGCGTACGATCTCGACTTGCTATCGTGCCATCAACAGTGGGGATTGAAGGATATGGCAGTAATTCCAAATAGAGCTGCCCAAATAGCGATCGCCATCCGGGCAGCAAAGAAAACTTGGTGACCGAGCTAGCCTTCGGCGATGCGGCCTTGGTGTTCATTCAGGTGTAGAAATCCTGGGCCATTGCCTTCAGCGTCAGACTGCGCAATGACATAGAAGAAGCGCGATTCGGTGTTCTTGGCGATTATGAGATAGGGATAGCCATCTTGACTGATGGCGGCTTTGCAAACTTGGCCGCCAACTAGTTGGCTGAGATCTTCTGAGTAGGAAAGCGTCATAGGAGTGGTTCTCTAGGTTATGGACGTCGGAAGTAGGGCAGTTTTAAGCCTTGGAGGCTATCGGAGGCAGCTCTGACCGCTGCGGTATCAGCAGAGTCCCCGTACTTTGTAGCTCTGGGGTCTTATCGCTCTCTATATGTAAATTTTAGCCCATGTATACGCG
>CAYUBC010000097.1:0-2060 GCA_964442885.1 uncultured bacterium
CGTGGTGCTCAACAATCTCTACAAGCAAACGCCCCTACAAAACAACTTTGGCGTCAACATGCTGGCCCTGGTGAATGGGGAGCCGCAGTTGTTGGGCCTGAAGCGAATGCTGGAGGTGTTCCTCGACTTCCGCATTGAAACCATCACCCGCCGCACCCAGTACGAACTGCGTAAGGCCGAAGAGCGAGATCACATCCTGCAGGGCTATCTGATTGCGCTGGCTAATCTGGATGCGGTGATTGCCCTGATTCGCGCTGCCGCCGATACCCCCACCGCCAAGCAGGAACTGATGGACACCTACGGGTTGTCTGAGTTACAGGCCGATGCCATTCTGCAAATGCAACTGCGCCGCCTCACGGCCCTGGAAGCCGACAAGATCCAGCAGGAGCACGAAGAGTTAGTGGCCAAAATTGCCGATCTGCAAGACATTCTGGCTCGCCGGGAGCGGATTCTGGAGATCATCACCACCGAGCTGGGGGAACTCAAGGCCAAGCACGACGATCCTCGCCGCACCGTGATTGAGATGGATGAGGGCGAACTGACAGATATTTCCCTCATCGCCAACGAGCAGGTTGTCATTCTTGTAACTGACCAGGGCTACATCAAGCGCATGCCGGTCGCCACCTTTGAGGCCCAACGCCGCGCCACACGGGGCAAGGCAGGCACCAAAATGAAGGAAGACGATGGCGTGCAGCACTTCATCACCTGCTACACCCACGACTACCTGCTGTTCATCAGCGATCGCGGCGTGGCCTATTCCCTGCGCGCCTACCAGGTGCCGGAAGGATCGCGCGCCGCTCGTGGCATTCCCATCGTCCAGATGCTGCCCATTCCGATGGAAGAGGCTATTACCTCGGTGCTGGCGGTGCGTGAATTCACCGATGAAGACTACCTGGTGATGCTGACTCGCGGTGGCTACATCAAGAAAACGTCACTATCGGCCTTTAGCAACATTCGCACCAACGGGTTAATTGCTATTTCTCTGGAAGACGGGGATCATCTCCGCTGGGTACGCTTGGCTCGCACCACCGACAGCATCCTGATTGGCTCGCGTCGGGGCATGACTATCCACTTCAAGGCCGATGACGACCAACTGCGCCCCCTGGGCCGCCCCACCCGTGGGGTAAAGGCCATGTCACTGCGGGATGGGGATGAATTAATCAGTATGGATATCCTCCCCAGCCAGGTCGTAGAAGCGGTGGTTCAAGCCACCCAAAGCGAGAGCGAAAGCGAGGATGAGGACGATAGCGTTACCAATGGCCACGACAGCGGCCCCTGGGTGCTGGTGATTACGGCCTCTGGCTTGGGCAAACGGGTGCCGGTGTCGAAGTTCCGCCTGCAAAACCGGGCGGGCATGGGGCT
Source organism: uncultured bacterium (assembly GCA_964442885.1). Classification (GTDB taxonomy): domain Bacteria; phylum Cyanobacteriota; class Cyanobacteriia; order Phormidesmidales; family Phormidesmidaceae; genus Nodosilinea. Next base: position 1,363 of record CAYUBC010000097.1, read on the forward strand.
GATGGCGATCAAGTTCCGCAAAGATGACGACACCCTGACAGCGCTGCGGGTCGTCAACGATGGCGATGAGTTGATGCTGGTGACCAACCGGGGCATTATTATTCGCCAGCGCGTGAACGATATTTCCATTCAGTCGCGCCCGGCCACCGGCGTGCGGCTGCAAAAGCTGGATGGGGATGACGCGATCGCCGCTGTTGCCGTGGTGCCCTCCGCCCTCCAGGAAGACGGTGACGAGCCCACCGATGAAACCATCAACCCTGTTTTGGAAGAAGAATAAGTCTGACGATATCTAAGGTGTCAACATCAGCCGGGATAGGTTTGGGCATGGGGAATTCAGCAGTCAAGATAACAGCAAATAAGCTTAACCCTGCTATTGGTGCAGTCCTTAACGCCTTTAGGAGCTACTTGCAAGCGCTCTATGGCGAGCGCTTAGATAGCGTCATCTTGTTTGGTTCTCAGGCACGCGGAGATGCTCATCAAGATTCCGACATTGACGTGCTTGTTGTATTGAGGGGCCAAGTTGACCCCTCCAAGGAAATCAAGTGTACAAGTAAGTTTGTTGCTCAGCTTTGCCTTGAGAACAATGTAGTGATATCGCGAGTTTTTATCGCCAAAGATAGTTATGACTCTGAGACCAGTCCATTTTTTCTATCTGTGCGACGGGAAGGCATCACACTATGACGCCGGTGATTTCAAGA
>CAYUBC010000097.1:2070-9724 GCA_964442885.1 uncultured bacterium
AGGGCAAGGCTCGATGTCTGTGCTTCGTACTGTCAACATCCCTATCACCACCATTGACCTCTCAGCAGGAAGTCATCTGCTGATTAATGATGTCACCTGGGAACAGTATGAAGCTCTACTAGCCTACCGGGATGCAAATAGCCATCTTCCTCGGATTAATTACTGGAATCATACCCTAGAGATTATGGCTCCGCTGCCTGAGCATGAGCGTGCCATTGTGGTAATCGCAGATTTTGTAAAGGCGATTTTACGACTTCAGCACCGCCCTTGGGAATCGCTGCGATCCACTACCTTCAAACACCTCAATTTAGCTGGGGTAGAACCTGACGATTGTTTTTATATTCAGAATCAACCCGCCGTAATTGGTAAAGATCGCATTGATTTAGCGGTTGATCCTCCGCCAGATTTAGCCATTGAGAGTGATCTCACGTCCAAAACTAAAACTGAAGCTTACCAGGTCATTGGTGTACCAGAATTATGGATTTATAACGCTGGCAAACTTACTCTCTATCAATTGCAAGCTGGTCAGTATCGAGAAACAGACATCAGCCCCAATTTCCCAGAGCTACCCATCAAAACCCTGATCCCTCAAATCGTACAGAGGGCCAAGGAAATTGGCAGTAGTCAAGCCCTGCTAGAGTTTGAAGAGGCGCTAAGAAAGCGTATGGGGCGCTAGTACCGCTCAAGAGGCGAGGGCCAGGGGAATTTGCTCGCGGTCGGTCAAAATTTCGTAGCCGGTTTCGCTGACCAACACTGTGTGTTCAAATTGGGCGGATAGGGAGCGATCCACCGTCACCACAGTCCACTGATCCTTGAGGGTGCGGGTTTGTCTGGAGCCCGCGTTGAGAATGGGTTCAATAGCCAGAGTCATTCCCGGTCTGAGCTTGATGTTGGGTAACTGACGAGTGCGGAAGTTAAACACCGACGGGGCTTCGTGGAGATTGCGCCCAACCCCGTGGCCGGTGAAATCTTCCACTACGCTAAAGCCGTAGCTGGCAACGCAGTCTTCGATGGCTCCAGCAATATCGAGCAGGGTGTTGCCAGGTTTAACCTGGCTAATGCCCGCGTAGAGAGCAGCTTCAGCGGCGGTCATCAACTGTTTGGCCTTGGTGGAAACCTCTCCCACCGCAATGGTAATGCAGGAGTCACCGTGGAAGCCGTTGTAGTAAGCGCCGGTATCCACCTTGAGCAGGTCACCTCGGCGCACGGTATGGCGTTTGCGGGGGATGCCGTGTACCACCTCATCGTTGATGCAGGCGCAGATGGAGGCCGGAAAGCCGTGATAGCCCTTGAAGCTTGGCGTTGCCCCCATTTCGCGGATGCGCGTTTCGGCGTAGGCATCCAGCTCAGCAGTGGACATGCCGGGTTGAACCATGGCCTCAATTTCCTTGAGCACGGTGGCCACAATCCGGGCGGCCTGCCGCATAATTTCCAGTTCAGCTTCGGTTTTTAGCTCTACCCCCTGCACCCGACGGCTGCGTTTGGGTAGGGTTTGGGCATCGGCACGCCCCGGAATAAGCTTCGCCAGAAAGTTCATAGATCCCTGCGCTACTGAGAACACTGGCCCCATAGATAAGGCCCTTTTCTAGTGTAAAGGGTCTTTTCGCATCCATGCCTACAGAAAACCAAGTCAGTGGCATCCATTACCACTGACCGGGTTAGGTTTGACGATTCCTTCAGGCTAGTGACGATTCCTTCAGGCTAAGGATTGAGTTAAGGGCACGGGCTAAGACCACCTATCGCGTATAACGACGGCCCATAAAGCTCAGCTCTTCCCTGGGTTGTTGATCATGGGTAACGTGGAACTGCTTAATGGTGTAGACCTGGCCTCGGAAGGTAGCGGTGCCCTGAATGCCAGTAATTTCCAGGTTGGGGAAGCTAGGGGTGTAGGCTTGGCCAAGAAAAGAGAGTTTCATCGCGGGTCTCCTGGGGGTATACGGTGTGTTAACTCTAGAGCTGCCGAGTGGTTTCTCCGTTGCTCTAACTAAGGAAACAGCCCGATACCGTGGGGTTACTGAGCCCCAGGAGTGTTTAGGGTAGGCTCAACCGATGATTGTGATCACAACTGAACAGAATTAGGCCGAAACGCGGGCCATATCCACCAGTTTTTTGAGAAAGCTGGCCGTGGGTACGGCTAACAGGAGGCCGAGAAAGCCCGCAAACTTTGCCCCCACCAGGAGAGCTATCACCAACACCGCTGGGTTTAGCCCGGTAATGCCACCCAGCAGGCGCGGGGCAACCAAATTATCGTTAATTTGCCCCAGCACAAAAGCCACGATTAGCACCTTCAGGCCCAGCCAACCGCTTTGGAAGGCCAGCAATGTGCTGATGCCTAAAACGGCTACGGTGCCGCCAAAGGGAATCAGACTGACCAGGCCAATGCCCAGGCCAAACAGCAGACCAAAGGGAACATCTAGCAGAATGAAGGCAATGGACTGGGCCGTAGCCAAAATGAGCGCCAGGGTAGCCTGGCCGGAAAAATAGCCCAGAAAGCTAGGCCGCAGGGAGTTGCGGATACGCGCTTGCCAGGGGGCTGAAAGCCAGCCCAGCAGACCATTCCACAGCGGTTCGCCGTTAATAATGAGCAGAATAGCCAGAACAACGGTAACTAACAGGTTGAGGGAGCTATTGATGGTGCTGAAGGTGACGTTAATAATCTGGCTGGTGGCCGTTTGCAGCGTGCTAGAGAGCTGGTTGGCGGTTTCGACCGTAAGCTGATCTAAATTGACGGGCAGGGATTGAAAAACGGCCCGGTCTTCCAATAGCAATAGCTGGGTTTTGGCCAGTTCAATCCAGCGGGGCAGGCGCTCGGCAAAGTCGTTCAACTGCTGCCAGACTAGCGGCCCCAAAAAGACCACTAAAACCGTCGTCAGAATAAGCGCCACCAGCAGCACCAGCAGGATGGCCCAGCCGCGGGCTAAGCCTTGTTTTTCCAGCCGATCAATGGGGTAGTCGAGCAAGAAGGCAATCAGGCAGGCGGTTACCACAATACTGGGAATCGGTTGTAGCTGCGCCCCCAGCCGATACAACAGCCAGCCATCCAAGCAGACAACGGGAAAGGCTAATCCTGCGATCGCCCATCTTGGCCAATTAGAAAGAGAGACCATAGGATTGTTTCACAAAGGTGTGCGGTGTACGGAATTTTCCGACTACCTGCATTTGACTGCTTAAAACTCCATTGGTCAAGAAGGTTGGTAAATCATGCCCCAGGGATTGCTCAGGCGGGATTAACCAAAACAGCCCAGGCAGATCCTCGCTCTGCCTGGGCTGTATGAATGATCGAGGGAGACTCAAGCGCTAGCGCTTTTCAATCCCCTGATTAGGCGCACCTTCGATAGCGGTTTTGCTGCTGCCACCTTCTGGCTGTGCCTCGTCGCGACCGTCACCTTCCTCATACATGCCGGTGTGGCGTTGGGTCGGTTCAATGGGGGTGTTATATCCACTATCGGATTCAGTGGATTTAGCGCTTTTTTCCTTGTTTTCTTCCATGTTAGCCATAACTTCAATCTCCTAGTTGAGCTTGTGGCTGTATGGTACTTTTTTCTTCGGTTGAAGGAGATCTCTCCCAGGGAGGAATGCCCTTAATCCAGGGAGGGAGCTTTCTGGCTAGCTAGGGTCTTAGGACTCAGCCAACCGGTCTACGTCCTTTGGAGTTAGGCGCACGACCTGATTGCCCCCGTCGCTTGGGTCTGGCGGCGCTCCCTGGAGTTGACGGTGCATCCGTTCGATCACCTCGGTGGGCACCTGGCGAGATCGCGTCAGATTTCGTTGCAGAGCCAGCTCCAGGGGCACATCAAACCAGTAGAGTGTAATCGGGGCAAACCCCAACTGGCGAGCGGCGGCAATGGCCGCACAGCGCTGGCGACGACTGGCGTTGGTCGCATCGTAAATCAGGCCATCTAGCTGACCCTGGGCGATCGCCTCAAAGCCATCGTGCAAACTAGCTAACACCTGCTGCCAGACCTGGCTCCAGGGCCCCTGCGTGGCTTCATCCCCAAAGAGGGTGGCACGGCACTGGTCGGTAGAAATAATCCGGTAGCGAGGATGGGTCTGAACAAATTGCCTGGCCCAGGTAGATTTGCCGCTACCGGGAATACCCACCAGAACTATCAAAGGCGACACCGTTGGCACGCTCAAAAGCAGCTTCGGGAGGTCAGGGTTAGATAATCATGCCGTCGGGAATGACCGCATTCTTGAGCACCACCACAATGCCGCTACGGATATAGAAGCCCAAGTCTTCGCGCTCCGCTTCCTGGACATTTTCCTTGTTAACGATTTGCACGTTGCGGCCAATGCGGGCATTTTTATCGATGATGGCGCGGCGAATGACCGAGCCTTCGCCCACACCCATGGGAATTTTGCCCCGGGTCAGATGCTGGCTGCTTTCTGAAAGCGGCTCGTAAAAATCTGCCCCCATCAGCAGCGAATCTTCAATTACGCAGTCGGCGTTGATGCGTTGACGTAGCCCAATTACCGAATGGTGAATGCGACAGTTTTTAAGAATGCAGCCCTCAGTAATGCTGGATTCAGTGATGTGGCAATCTAACAGCTTGTTAGGGGGCAGATAACGAGAGCGAGTATAGATCGGCGCGTCTTCATGGTAGAAGCTAAAGGGCGGCTGGGGTTGCATGGTTAGCGCCAGGTTCGCTTCGTAGAAGGCTTCAATGGTACCGATGTCTTCCCAGTAGCCGTCGAATAAATAGGCTTGCACATTATGGTTGCGGGATGACATTGGGATAATTTCTTTACCAAAGTCAGTTTGATCCAGGTTTTTCCGCAACAGGTCAAACAGCACCTCTTTCTTAAAGACATAAATGCCCATGGAGGCAATAAAGGGCTGCTCCTTAGCCTGATCTGGGGTAAGGCCCAGCACCGTGGTATCCACGCGCATTGCTTCGAGGGCATCGCCCTTGGGTTTTTCGCTGAAGTCAACCACTCGCCCGGTGCCGTCAATTTTCATCAGGCCGAAGCTAGAAGCATTTTTGTACCCCACTGGCACTACAGACAGGGTGATGTCAGCATTGGTGGCCCGGTGCCGCTCTACAAACAGGCTGTAGTCCATCCGGTAGAGGTGGTCGCCGGAGAGAATCAGAAAATCCTCTATATTCCAGGAATCAAACAGCCAGAGATACTTCCGTACCGCATCAGCCGTGCCCTGAAACCAGCTAGGGCTTTCTGGGGTCTGCTGAGCGGCCAGAACTTCTACAAATCCTTCGGTGAAATGAGAAAACTGGTAGGTACGAGAAATATGACGGTTTAGGGACGCTGAATTGAACTGAGTAAGAACATAAATTTTAAGAATTTCTGAGTTGATGCAGTTACTGACTGGAATATCAATGAGGCGATATTTTCCGGCCAGGGATACGGCTGGCTTGGCTCGAAACTTAGTTAATGGGTATAAACGGGTGCCGGCACCCCCACCTAGAATGATCGCCAGTACTGATTTCACAACTCTCCCTCGTTGATCCCCACGAACGACCTATGCACATCTACAGTGTGGGCCTGACGGTACACCTTGACAAGGGGGATCGCAGAAGTTTGTGGTGAAATGTGACCTAGGCAACGATGGCTATTGCCCTACGACACTGCTTTGAGACAGGTTATTGCCCACAACAAACCCGCCCTTGATAGTCAGGTATCGTTAACCATATTCTCCAACAGATGGCTAGATGCTGTCCCCTACCATAGGGACGAATCGGACGGGAATGGTGTACTCCGTGGATAGACCCGTGAGGTGGCGAGTGATAACCAAAATAGTTTGGCTAGAGTGTCCTACCGGCACTACCAGTTTGCCGCCAACCGCCAATTGCTCAACCAGGGTTTTGGGAATGCGGGTGGGGGCCGCTGTAACCACAATGGCGTCGTAGGGGGCATGTTCGGCCCAGCCTTCGTAGCCGTTGCCGCGTTTGAGGACAATATTTGGGTAGCCAAGCTGGCGCAGGGTATGCTCAGCCTGCTGGGCCAACGGAGCCAGAATCTCAATGGAGTAGACCTCGGCGGCTAACGTGGCCAGAATAGCAGTCTGGTAGCCAGAGCCAGTGCCCACTTCTAAAACTCGGCCATTGCTGGGAATGGACGCCGCATCGGTCATAAAGGCGACGATGTAAGGCTGAGAAATGGTCTGACCGCAGCTAATGGGTAGGGGTTCATCTCGATAGGCTCGGCTAGCCTGATGGGGAGGCACAAAGCGGTGGCGGGGCACCGACAGCATGGCGTTGAGCACTCTGGGGTCGCTGATGCCCCTGGCCACAATTTGCTGATAGACCATCTGCTGTCGCTGCTCGGCATACATGCGACCTAGTACCCCGTGGCCTGAGGGGGGTGCGGGTGAAACGTCAGCCAGGGAAAGGTTGGAAGCATTGGTATAGGAAACATTGGTAGGGGCAACAGAATTGACATTAGCCATGACAACCTCCTGACCCAAGCAAGGTAATGAAGCGTATTCACCTGGATCTACACCGATCCTACCGCCTGGGCATGGCGAACAATTCCCCATTCACGGCGGGTAAGATCCCTACTCTGTAGAACGGGAATTAAATTCAGTACAATGAAACTATTCTCCAGACAGCTCGAACCGATGACTCTGGCTACTGGCTACTCCATTCCCCAGGAAGACCCGCCGCGCTCGCCCCGGGAAACCCTGCCGACCATGTACGATTTGCCCAGCGAGTTTCCTGAGGAGCCCGGCTTGCCAGACGTTTTTCATGACCTGCAACCTCAGTTGTTGAGCCGCACTCTGCGCCTGGCCGACTACAGCCGAGATGACTATTTCACAGCCTCTGACTTGAACCTCTACTACGACGTTCACCATCCGCTCTGGCACAAGCGGCCTGATTGGTTCCTAGCCCTGGGAGTTCCTTTTCTCTACGATGGCCACGACCTTCGCCGCAGCTATGTTCTGTGGCAGGAGGGCCAGGCCCCGGCGGTGGTGGTGGAGTTTTTGTCTCCCCGTACCGAACGTGAGGATTTAGGCCGATTTTTTGATGAAAAAGATTGGATTGCTGACGGTTCCACGGCTCCCCAAGCCCCGCCCAATTCTGAAAGCCCGGTTGTCGGAGGGGATGACCCAACCTCGCCACCCAGCAAATTTACGGTCTACGAAGCCTACCTGCGAGTGCCCCACTATATCGTCTACAGCCGCTATACACAACGGTTACGCTATTTCAAGTTAGTGGGTAGCCAGTATGAAGAGCAACGGGTAAGCGCTACGGCTCCTCTGATCTGGTTAGCCGATCTCAACCTGGGGCTTGGCATTTGGGCCGGTACTTTTGAACATACCCAGGGGCATTGGCTACGCTGGTGTGATGCTGACGGTCAATGGTTTTTAACTGATACAGAACAGGAACGCCGCGCCAAGGAACAGGAACGCCGCGCCAAGGAACAGGAATGCCGCGCCAAGGAGCAGGAACGCCGCGCCAAGGAACAGGAGCGTGAGCGGGCAGAAAAGCTAGCCGCTAAACTGCGAGAGATGGGGATAAACCCTGACGAGATTTAGGCATTTACGGTTAATGACCAATCAAACCCAAAAAGCCGAGGTATGACCTCGGCTTTTTGGGTTTATGTTATCTCGACTTAACAGCCGTCTGGCCCACAGAAGCTGTGCGCGTACAGTACCTCTGCATCACAGATATAGGCAATGCCCGCATAATCGTTG
>CAYUBC010000098.1:0-9578 GCA_964442885.1 uncultured bacterium
TTCTGCACCACCAAGCTGTAACTGTTTCGCCAATACCGATAGTAGCTTCGAAGCTACTAGGGGTAATTGTGGACGCCTGAGCGTTAGAAGGTATCCCGACGATACTTAAGGTGCATACAGCACCAAATGCCAATCCAGAAAATGATTTCCATGAAGTTTGCATCTTTTTGCCTCTTTATCAATCGCAATTGTGCTCTGTTGCTCTGTCTACCTGGCGTTGCTGAATAGCGGTATGATTCTGCAAAAATTGGAACGAAGTTCCAATACCTACAGCGATCAGTCCATACCTGGAATCAGCAACGACGTCTGCCTAGTTGCAAGGATGGACAGTGTCCACCAACCATTTGGTTGAGCCCACGATAAAGCTCAGCTGAATGGATTAACTTATGGCAAAGACTTATAACGCCCTGATTCTGTGGAGATGCGTCTGTTTAATTTCGTTGCGGTGGCAGATGCATAATCGAAACCCACACTTGAAGGTTTCTACAGATAAATTAGTCGATGGACAAGGCGGAGGCCAGTATTGTTTCGGTACTTCACATGAAGTTTAGATACCTGCCCTCCGTGTAAATGCACAAACAAGGTAGACTCCCCCACCCGGATGGCTTGCTAAGCCTTGTGAGTATCTGTTCTGGCCCGGTGTCATAATAGCGATACTCCACCTGTGAGGTACTGAGTCATGGAATCTCCCCTACTTGACTCTGATTTGCGACTGCCTTCTTCAGAAGAACTGCCCTGCTCTGACGATACGCCTGTGGATAATGAGTACCAGAACACCATTCCCAACTGGTTACTGGCCATTTTGGAAGAAATCTGGGGCGACCAACAGGACTGGTTTTTTGGGGTAGACATGGCCATCTATGACCGAGAAGGCCAAAAAAGAAGAGCTCCGACGATAGTTCCGGACGGCTTTTTGAGTGTGGGTGTGCAGCGACACAAGCGGGAAGGAAAAGGTAGACTCAGCTATGTCCTGCAGGAAGAAAAGCAGATAGTCCCCCTGTTGGCGTTAGAGTTTGTCTCAAAAACCTACGGGCAGGAATACAGCAAAAAGATGACCGATTATGCAGCCCTGGGGATAAAGTATTACGTTATTTACAATCCAGAGTATAGCCGCAGAGACAAGCACGACCCCTGGGAGGTCTATCAACTGGCTCAGGGGCACTATCACCGCCAGCCAGCAGAACCGTTCTGGATACCGGAAATTGAGCTAGGAATTGGGCGAGTCCGTGGCCTGTTGGGAGGAATCCAGCGGGAATGGTTAGCCTGGTACGATGCCGCAGGTAACCCCTATCCTTTACCTCAAGAGCTGATTCGGCATCTGCAAGGGCAATTACAGCAGGCACGACAGCGAGCCGAACAAGAGCAACAGCGAGCCGAACAAGAGCAACAGCGAGCCGAACAAGAACGGCAGCGAGCGGAACAAGAACGACAGCGGGCCGAGCGGTTGGCCGCGTATATGCAAGCTCTGGGCATTGACCCAGAGAATTTGCCTGACCCATAACGGGTGCCGCAACTGATGGGTTGAGTTCTGCTGATATAGCATCAAGGGAGATCAGCCGTGGAGGGTACTCAATGGCCTGGAGTGAGGAGCAAATGGCAGTTTACCGAGCCTCTGCCCAGCGACGGCGGCAGGAAAAGCGCGATCGCCTCCATCACCGGCAACAGCTTGGCTTAGAGATAGCTCAGCAGGCCAGCGCTTTGTTGAAGCAAGGCTTCCATGCCCAAAAAGTCATCCTCTTCGGTTCCATGCGCTCCCCTGATAGCGTTCACGATCGCTCCGATGTTGACCTGGCCGTTTGGGGACTCAATCCCAAAGATTACTTTCGCGCCGTGGGCCAACTCCAGGGGCTCCATCCAGATATATCCGTGGATTTAATTGAAGCAGAATCGGCCTCGCCGCGACTGCTGGGCGAAATTGACGCTACTGGAGTTGAGTTGTGAATCCAGATACCGCTACTTTAGCGATTCGCATTCGGGCTGAACTAGGCGAGGTTGCCCAGGTGGTTGAGCGTAGCCAACGGCTCCTGGCCAAAGCTCAAACCGATGAGGATTACTACGATGGCGTTGCCCTCAATCTGCATAGCTTCTATACCGCCATTGAGCGCATTTTGGAAGACATTGCCAGGGAAGTTGATGGGGCGGTGCCCTCAGGCCCCCAATGGCATCGCGATTTGCTGTCACAGCTCTCAGTGGAATTTCCGGGTGTTCGTCCGGCTGTTTTGCAGCATAGCTCTCGCGCTTGCCTGGATGAGTATCGGGGCTTACGCCATGTGGTGCGGAACGTTTACACCTTCAATCTAAATTCCGCTCGATTGCAAGAATTAGTGGCCACGCTGCCCACCTGCCATACAGACTTAGTCAAGGATTTAGACCTGTTTTGTGGCTTTTTAGAAAGCAGTATTCCACCAGGCTAAGTGAGGGGCAGGTCAGGGACGTCGATGTTAAGTCTGGCTGGCTATAGCACTGACCCAAAAAGCTCTACCCAAATCTCAGGATGCCTTTGCCTTACCCTGTCACTTTTAATACTATGATTTCGCCATGTCTTTACTTAAGTTCCTTGAGAATAAAGGTTACGCTAAGCTGCAGCAGGCTTAAATTAGCGTTAATCGCTCCTTTACCCGCCATCTGATACGCTTCTGTGTGGAAATACTGACATTTCGGTCACTGGGCCGCGCAGATTAGCTGCGCGAGTTAACCGATAGCTAAGGCCACGGTAGAAACTGTGACTGTCTATATGCTGGGTGCTTACCACAACACTAGCTATCGATAGCTTTCATGGCTAGCGTCAGCATCTGCCAAGAGAATTTACACCGTTTTACCCCCTAACTTACCTACAAGGCAGCAATCCAAAATGGCGATTGATTTAACGGGCGCAACTTATATCCAGGACTTTGATTCCCTGGCTAATACAGGCAGTACAGGTGACGTTTTGCCCCTGGGCTGGCTTTTTTTTGAGACTGGCAGCAATGCCAACACCACCTACGGGATTAACAATGGCAGTCTGAGCACTGGCAATACCTACAGTTATGGGGCCACCGACAGTAGCGAACGCGCCTTTGGCACCCTGGCATCTGGCTCACTAGAGTCCACCATTGGCGCACGGTTTGTTAATACGACTGGCAGCACTATCACCGGCCTGAACATTAACTACGTCGGCGAGCAGTGGCGCAGCAGCACCTCGGTGCAAAACGTGCTGACGTTCTCCTATCAAATTGGGGCCACTGGCTTAAATGTCGGCACCTGGACTCCCTTTAGCGGCTTAGATTACATCGGTGCACTACCGGTAACCAGCAATGGCCCACTAGATGGCAACGCCAACACCACCTCTATTAGCGGCGAAATTGCGGGCCTCAACGTAGCGCCCGGCCAGGAAGTTTGGATTCGCTGGGTGGATGTGAACGATTCTGGCAGTGATGCGGGCCTGGCGATTGATAATTTCTCTGTCACCCCCGTGACTGGCGAACCCCCAGCCGTACCCACCGTAACCATCGCCGCTACCGATGCCAATGCCGCCGAAGCCAGCACCACCGTTGAGCCCGGCACCTTCACCATTACCCGCAGTGGCGACACCGCCGCCGCGCTGATTGTCACCTACACCGTGGGTGGCACGGCTACCAACGGCGTGGACTACAATCCCCTGTCGGGTTCGGTGACGATTCCGGCTGGTCAGTCCTCCGTAACGTTCACCATTACTCCAGTTAACGATGCCGACGCTGACGAGGGGCCGGAAACGGTAATCCTCACGTTGACCGATGCCGCTGCCTACGACCTGGGCACCGCCAACAACGCCACGGTCACCATTGAGGACAATATCACCGGAGTTCTGCAAAAAGTCGGCGGTATCACCGGCTCTGGGGCAGAAATTCCGGCCTTTGACCCAGCTAGCGATCGCCTCTTCGTCGTAGCGGGCACCACCGTTGAAATCTACAGCATCGGCACTACTGGCGCGCTAACCGCTCTGGGCAATCTAGCCCCTGGCTTTACCTCTGCGGATGGCATCAACGTGTTGCCGAACAGCGTAGCGGTGAAGAACGGCATTGTGGCTGTGGCCTATGCCCTGGTGGATGCCGCAACCAACGCCCAACAGGTGGGCCGAGTTAGCTTCTTCAACGCCGCCGATGGCAACTTCCTCAACTCGGTGGAAGTCGGCTTTTTGCCCGATATGGTGGCCTTTACCCCCGATGGCACCAAAGTGCTGACCGCCAACGAAGGGGAACCCAACAGCTACAACCAAGCCGATTCCTTCGATCCAGAAGGCTCGATCAGCATCATTAACCTGGCCAGCGGCGTGGCCAACGCTACGGTGCAAAACGTCAACTTCAACAGCTTCGACAGCCAGATTGATGCGCTGAAAGCGGCAGGCGTTCGCATCTTTGGCCCCAATGCCACCGTATCTCAGGACTTGGAGCCTGAATACATTGCCTTCTCTGCCGATGGCACTACCGCCTTTGTGACGCTGCAAGAAAACAACGCGGTTGCCATTCTTGATATGGCAACCGAAACGGTTACTGAGATTAAGCCCCTGGGTCTGAAGGATCACAACGCACCCGACCAAGGCTTAGATGCCAGCGATCGCGATGGCGGCATCAACATCCAGAACTGGCCGGTGTTTGGCATGTACCAGCCGGATGCGATCGCCAGCTACAGCGTGGGTGGGCAAACCTACTACATCACTGCTAACGAAGGCGACGCCCGCGACTACGATGGCTTTGCGGAAGAGGTACGAGTCGGCTCCAGCAGCTACGTTCTTGATCCTACCGCCTTCCCTGATGCCGCTACGCTCAAAGATCAGGCCAACCTGGGTCGGCTCACCGTTACCAACGCCACGGGCGACACCGATGGCGACGGCGACTTTGACCGCATTGACGTGTTTGGCTCCCGCTCTTTCTCCATTTGGGATGGCAACGGCAACCTGGTGTTTGACAGCGGCGACCTGCTGGAGCGGATTACGGCTGAGCAGGTGCCCAGCTTCTTCAACTCCAACGGCGACTTTACCAGTGGATTTGATAGCCGCAGCGACAACAAAGGCCCAGAACCGGAAGGCGTTGTAGTGGGCGTGGTCAACGGTCGCACCTATGCCTTTATTGGCCTGGAGCGAGTCGGCGATGTGGTGGTGTTTGATGTCACAAACCCCACGGCCCCTGAGTTCATCGAATACATCAACGTCCCGGAAGATATCAGCGTTGAAGGGTTGACCTTCATCACCGCTGCCGACAGCCCCACGGGCAAGGCGCTGCTAGTCACCGCTAACGAAGTCAGCAACACGGTGGCTGTGTTTGAGTTCACGCCGCCCCCCGGCCCCACCGCTATTTACGATATTCAAGGTGCCGCTCACACCTCTCCTTTGCTGGGGCAAACGGTGACCACAACCGGCATTGTTACGGCGGTGGATACCAACGGCTTCTACCTGCAAGACCCCATGGGGGACGACAACATAGCCACCTCCGACGCCATCTTTGTGTTTACCGGCAGCCGCCCTGCCGTTGCGGTGGGCGATAGCCTGGAGGTGCGGGGCACGGTTGCGGAATTTACCCCGGGCGGGGCTAGCAGTCGCAACCTGTCAACTACCCAAATTAGCGATAGCCCCACGATTACGGTGCTGTCCTCTGGCAACCCCCTGCCAGCCGCCACCATCATCGGCGCAGGTGGGCGCGTTCCCCCTACCGAGAACATCGACGACGATGCCTTTACCAGCTTCGACCCCGATACCGACGGCATCGACTTCTTTGAATCCCTGGAAGGCATGCGCGTAACCGCTCAAGATTTCCGCGTGGTAGACAGTACCAATCGCTTTAACGAAATCTTTGGGGTGGTGGACAACGGGGTTGGGGCCACGGGGCTGAGCACTCGCGGCACCCTCAACATCAGCCCGGACGATTTCAATCCTGAACGGGTGCAGCTTCAGTTAGACACCGGCATCTTTAACTTTGCCTTCCCTAGTGTCAACGTGGGCGATTTTCTGGGCGATGTTACTGGGGTGCTGAGCTACAGCTTTGGCAACTTTGAAATTTTGGTGACAGAACCTTTCACTGAAAATATTCAACCCGCCGGGCTACAGCCTGAGGTCAGTGCCCTGGTAGGAGGGGATGGCGAACTTCTGGTGGCTAGCTACAACGTGCTCAACCTTGATCCCAACGACAATGATGGTGATCGCGACATTGCCGACGGTCGCTTTAATGCCCTGGCGTCGCACATCATTGCCAATCTCAACACCCCGGACATCATTGCCCTGCAAGAGGTGCAGGACAACAGTGGCTCCATCAACGATGGCGTAATTGCCGCAGACCTGACCCTGCAAACCCTGGTGAATGCCATTACCGCTGCCGGTGGGCCAACCTACGCCTTCATCGATAACCCCTTTATCACCGATGGTGCTAGCGGTGGTCAGCCCGGTGGCAATATTCGCACGGCTTACCTGTACAACCCCAACCGGGTTGGCCTGGTGGATGGTTCGGTACAAACCATCGGTAGTCAAGCCACTGGTGACGCCTTTGACGGTGCCCGGTTACCCCTGGTGGCCAGCTTTGAGTTCAACGGCGAAACGGTGACCCTGGTCAACAACCACTTCTCTTCTAAGGGTGGCAGCGCCCCCATTCTGGGTCTGGAGCAACCCTTTGAGGCTCGCCAGGAAGACCCCACCGTAAATGGCTCCGTCGATGAACGGCTGGCTCAATCTCAGGCGGTGCAGGGCTTTGTCAACGGCCTACTGGGGACTACCCCCAACGCCAATGTGGTGGTTCTGGGCGACCTCAACGAGTTTGAGTTTGTCTCCCCAGTCAGCGGTCTGGCTGCCAATACCGGCCTCACCAACCTGACGGAAACCCTGCCCGAAGATGAGCGCTACAGCTTTATCTTCCAGGGCAATTCCCAATCCATTGACCACATTCTGGCCAGTAGTGGGCTGGCGGAGGAGGCTGCGTTCGATATTGTCCACGTCAATGTCGAATTTGTCGAAACCCCCCAACGGGCCAGCGACCACGACCCAATTTTGGCGCGGTTCAGCTTTGCTCCAGCTACCAACATCATCACCGGCACCCCCCGGCGCGATGTGTTGATTGGTACGGATGGTAACGACTTAATCCTGGGCAGCCAGGGTAGCGATCGCATCACCACCGGTGGTGGCCGCGATCGCGTGGTCTACACCAGCGTGACCCAGGCCGGTGACACCATCACCGACTTTGCCGTTGGCTTTGACAAGCTCGTCTTTACCGACCTGCTAGACAGCCTCAACTACAGCGGCAGTAACCCCATTACCGATGGCATTCTGCGGTTCAATTCCCTGGGTAATGGCAGCAGAACTGTGCTGCAAATTGACCCCGATGGCTTTAGCGGTAACGCCAGAGCCCGTAACTTTGTAACGTTGCAAGGGGTAGATGCAGTCGCACTAAATAATGTTGACAACTTTGTCTTTTAGGGGACTGCTCAACTAAAAAACCTCCGATTTCTTAAAGAAATCGGAGGTCTGAATATGCAAAAACCCTCCTATTCTTTATAATGAAGATCCGGTTTTTTGAAGTGCATCACTGAATAATGGATTGTGTCCGTAAACCCAATTTCCACTTTGAAATAACCATGACTTCAACCCTGCAAAAACTTGCTTTAGCCACGGGTGTGGCACTCAGTGTTGCGGCCATCAATGCGCCCCAAGCCGAAGCCATTTCTCTGTTCACCTTTGAGGTTGCTCCAGATTCTGGCCCCCTAGCTGGTAATAGCTACTTTGGTGGCTTTAGCTTTGATGATTCTGGCCTAGTTGGCGCTGGCGACGAAACCGTAGCACTGTCTGACTTCAACTTTAGTTTTCTGGGTGTTAACTACACTAAAACGGATGGTAATAGCCCTCTTGCGGCCTTCTTTGATGGCACATTCTTGGGCATCGAATACACTTTTGATAGTGTCGATGTAGACTTTTCCTTTACGCCTGGATCTTCTGGAGTAGAAGAGGCCTTCTTTACCTATGACATTGCCTCTGGGCCTAATGCGGGCGCTGGCTTTGGCGATGTCAACTACAGCGTTATCCCTACCCCGGCTCTACTACCTGGGCTGGTGGGTATGGGGGCAATGGCGCTACGCCGCAAGCGCGAGAGCGAAGCTAGCTAACTAGCGCCACTAACTAAAACAACCTATAACCAGGCAGGTTAGGTCAACCTCAAAGGCCGCAGTCTTACCAGGCGGCTGAGAGTAAGTGGCCTAACCTGCCTTAATTTGTCCTAGGGACGAACGACCATGCCTCATCACCCGGTGTTGAGGCACAGACTAGCCAGGGGCGCGCCTACCGATAGACGTCGGCGTCTTCTGCATCGTCATAGTTCTCCAACTCTTCGGGCGTGGAGGCTTTAATTTCTTCCTTAAAGCCCCGCAGGGTTTTGCCCAGGGCGCTACCCAACTGAGGAATTTTCTTGGGGCCAAAGACCAGCACGGCCAGGCCAATCACAATAGCTACCTCAGGCCAACCTAGATTAAACATGATATCAGGATTAAAGTAACGTCCGGTATACAGAAGTCTAGCAGGGCCAGCCAGGCCAACCATCACACGTCTCTCTGAGATTGGCATTCTCTCATGTTTAGTTTAGACTTTCCTAGTTTTTGCCTGGGGCAAGCTCTCCGGATTTTCCAAAAACCCGGAGAGCTTGCCTTTCACCCTGCACCCTGCGCCCAAGTCATGGCCTAGATCGTCACTTGAATCACCATGTCGTTGAAGTCGTTGTCGCCGCCGCCGAACAGGTCTTCAAACTCAATGGCTCCGTTGCGGAAGCGAATGTGCTCTACCCCATCGGCATTGGCCGCGGTAAAGGCAAAGTACACATTTTGAGGATTGAAGTTGGCTAAACTGCCGTTGGCGATCAGGACTGGGGCATAGAGGCTGCCGCCCGCCACCGTAGACTCAATCTCAGACTGAATCAGGTTCGGCGTGGTAATGGCAATGCTGTCCGCCAGGGCATCCAGAGCGGCGGCGGTGTAGCCCGCATCCCCCGGTGCCAGGTCGGCGGTGCCATCGCCGTTGGTGTCAATGCCGCCGTTGGTGTCGGCAATGCGGTAGAAGCCCACAAAGTTGTTGAAGGCGGCTTCCCGGTTGACCACAAAGGCCGTGTCCACATCGCCAACAATATCCCGGAAGTCCAGCAGTTTCCCAGGGGTGACTGGGGATGTGCCCGGTGAATTGGTGCCGATCACCGTATCGTCCCGGAAGAACAGGTTTTGGATGCGAGTATCTTGCTCGCGGGAGGTCTCAGCCCGACTGAAGGGCGAGGTTTCCCCAAAGTTGTCAAACAGGTACTCGGCCAGGGCATCCTGCTCGGAGAAGTCTGCCGCAAAGGTGGCGTTGCCGGTGCGAATTTCGGGGGTTGGAGCTTCGGGATCCTCCGTTACCAGGTCTACCCGGTTGACCGCATCGCCCGTGGGAAAGGGGAAGCCATCGCCGCCATCGGCCAAAAAGCTGAGCGTAACCAGGCGGAAGGTGCGGCTGGGGTCGCCGACAATCTCGCCGTTTTGCACCACCACGTCGATATCGGAGCCGTCGGGGTTTTCAATGGCCAGAGACTGCACCCGTTCACCAGGTGCGGCGTTGACATCAAAGCTAA
>CAYUBC010000099.1:0-4174 GCA_964442885.1 uncultured bacterium
CCAGGGCGGCCAGCACCCCGTAGAGAATGCCGCGATAGCCAGGCTGGAGGGTAACTCCCTCAGGTTGGGGCACCCGTTCAAAAATCACCCACACCACCCCTAGCAGAGTCAGGGCAATACCGCTCCAGGCTCTAGGGCTAAGCACTTCCCCCAAAAACATCCAGGCCAGCAGTGCCGCCAGGGGAGGAGCCAGGGTTTCCAACAGCAGCGCCCGCCGGGGGCCAAGCTGGTTGATGGCTCCAAAATAGGCCGTGTCGCCCAGGCCAATGCCAATTATGCCGCTGGCAATCAGAACGACTACGGGCAGCGGGTTTAAACCGCTGGGAGGGCGTTGGAGCACCAGCAGCGTGGCCAGCAACAGGAGAATGGCAATGGCTCCCTTGGCGAAATTAAGCACCAGGGGCGGCAGGAGTTTGCCCAGCCGACCAAACATGACCGTGGCCACGGCCCATAGAAAAGCCGCCGCTAGTGCGGCTAGTTCGCCTCGCATGGGTTTTCCATAGCTTGTCCCACCTTGCGCTGATCCCCCCTTATCTTAAACGCGGATGGGCTTAGCGACCCTCTACCCAGTCGGGGTGAGTGTGTTCTAAGGTGGTCAGGGCTTTGACACCCTTTGCCCATCATGAACTAGGGGAGCTCCACAGAACCTTTACATTCAACGCTTCAGGATTGTGCTGATAACGATAGAGATCGATGTAGATAGGACAAGACGAAGCCTAGAAACTGATTAGCAAAAGAAATGAGTAATTCAGTGATACGGGTTTGGGCGCTGGCCTCCTGTGGTGGTCTGCTTGCTTTAACCGCCTGTAGCAACGATCGATCCGGTACGCCTCAGGTAGACTCACCCTCACCGTTAGAGGACGATTTAGCCCAGATCGATGCCCAGCCAGAACCGGTGGCCTCCCTGCCCCGGCCTGTTGTCAGGCCCGAAACCCTCAATTCTCGGCCTCTGTTTCCCCGTACCGATAGGCCTCCTAGTGCCACTACCGTAGCTGGGCGTCAATCGGTTTCCTCCTCGGCAGAGCAGTTACGGGCCAGGGTGCAGCAAATTCGTGCCCAGCGGGCTAAGGTGTTGCCCGCCTCTGGCACACCGACGTTTTCCAATCGATCTCCCAGGCCAGTAACCACCCTCTCACCCTCGGCGGTAGGGGCTCAAAATCCCTTACCCGGTAGTGGCCGTTCTGCCTCAACAACTGAGGCCAGGAGCGGCACAGAACTGACTCGTAATGTATTGCCCACCTCTCAACAACTGGTCACCGCTCTGCCGACCCCAGCCCAACCGACCCTGGCCCCTGGTGTACCGGCCACCAGCGCCATCAACCCAGCTAACCCATCTACGGCCAGCCAGCCAGCGGCTAACCCAACTCCGTCATCCGCTGCTGTGACCTCCCCGGCACCAACCGCGCTTACCCGCAACGCTCCCATCACCCCTTCTCGACACCAGAGCTATAGCGTTAGAGCGGGTCAAGGGGTTGCCCTCACGCCCCTGGCTAGCTCCGGGCTAGCAGGCAACTCCCCCGTTGAGTTAGCTGGAAATACTGGGTCAGCGCCCCGCATTCACCAAAGCACCGTTAGCATCGCAGGGGCCGAGCAGAACACGGCGACACCCCCGGCACAACCGCTGTTTCCCATCGCAGAAACCGCCGAGAATGAGGCTGACATCGCCACGCCCGCTCCCACGGGGACGAATACAGCCGCGACGGATATGACCGCAACGGAGCAAGCACCCGCCACCCCCCCTGAGGAGGCTGCAGCTAACCCTGGCGCTGCCCCTACCGATGGCCCTGTGGAGTCAGGGGGGCATCTCTCGGCAGGCCGTCCGACATTGACAGCCGCTCCCCAGGCCGCCCCAACGCTACAGGCGGGAGTACCCCGGTTTTCGGGCAGAACGCCACACCAGCATATTTCTGGCTTAGCGCCATCTCCAGGCTCACCATCCCCTGGGGCACCTGCTCCTGCGATTGCGCCTGAACCACTAGCAGAGAGCCTTCCCCTAGACCTTTCGCCAGTGCCCCAGCGCCCGCTGCGAGTTCAGGTCAGACCAGAGGCCACGGCCCCCAGACTGACGGCTGAACCGCAGCCCTCCGGAGCTAGCGGCCCGGCTCTAGACCAGGTGCCCCCTCCCTCAGGCCTGTTTATCCTGGAGCCCAGCCCCTCTCCCAGCAGCGTTCAAGAGCCTGGGCAGAATCCTGCTAACCAGCCAGTTCCCGCAGAGGCCAACCGCCCTGAAGTGCAGCCTATGTCCAGCCCGGCGGCGTCTCCCAAAGCCCTCACTCTGAGCTACTGTAGCCGTCCAGACCTGCTGACCTCCCTACTAACTAACCCTGGGGCACGTCGCCTGGATGCCGAGGCGGCTGGCCTTAAAACCAAGCTCAAAACCTTCCTGAATGATGCTACTGAGGAACCCACTGAAGAAGTGCCCTGCTTACCTGGCACAAAGCCCAACCTCGACGGACAACTGCACGGACAACTGCACGGACAACGCCACGGGTCAAAGTAGCCTGACTCTGCCCAGCGCTTAGAAGTCTGCCCAGCGTTTAGAATGTGGGTTGTCATGCCCAATCCTTTTAGCCGTTGTGGAACTGTATTGCGAGATTCGAGGCACTGGGCAACCGATTCTTTGCCTCCACGGTCATCCTGGTGCAGCCTGTACTATGGCCGTTTTCTACGAGCGGCTGTCACAGCGCTACCAGACCCTGGCTCCCGACCTGCGAGGCTACGGAGCTAGCCAGGTAAGCGCCCCTTTTACCCTGGAAGATAGCTTAGCTGACCTAATCACGCTGCTGGATCGTCAGGGGATTAGGCAATGTCTGGTGCTGGGGTGGTCCTTAGGCGGCATTTTGGCGATAGAACTGGCCCTTCGCTACCCCGAACGGGTGACTGGCTTAATTCTTGTGGCTACGGCAGCCCGCCCGGTCGGCAGTCACCCACCCACCTCCTGGGTAGAGGGTCTCAATACAGGTTTGGCGTCGCTTTTGAATCTGGCCAGGCCGGGGCATCCTTGGGTAACTCAGGGGTTAGGGCCACGCTCTCTGTACGGCTATCTACTTCGTCAGCATACGCAAGCCGCCTACCACCGTTTGGCTAAGGAGGGAGTTTGGGCCTTCCTGAGAACCTCTCGCTATGCCAACCAGGCCCTGACTAGGGCGATGGCCCAGCGCTACAACCGACTGCCAGATCTAGGGCAGATTCAAGTTCCCTGCCTGGTGCTGTGTGGTGAGCACGATCGCCACATCACTGCTCAGGCCAGCCTGGAAACTGCTCAGCACTTACCCCAGGCCCAGAGCTTCTGCTACCCCAACACCGCCCACCTCTTGCCCTGGGAAATTCCTGATCAACTGCTCAACGACATCCAGGCGTGGCTAGATAACCACGCCTCAGCCCTAGAAAACTACGGAGAGTGCCCGAACTTAAGCTAGCGGCTCTCCGTGGTCGATGGGTTAAGCTTGGCCGCTGAACGCGGGTGAAGAAAAGCCCCCTAGGGGACTGTCGCCCTCTTCGGTGATGGTGAGCTGAGCCGGATGGCTGCATCGCTTCACGACTGAGCAAATGTTCTGGGCTCCTTCCTGCTCCAAGTCTTCGATGTAGCCGCCTTTCATGGTCTCGGCTTCAGCTTCGCTGCTAAAGGGGCCAAAATAATAGGTGCAAGCGGGCTGGCTGGTTTTAATTTCCACCCACCAATCCTTACCAAAGCCCAGCAAATTTTCTAAAAAACGCCCAAATGAAGTTTTCATAGTACCTGCCTATTAACGCTGCCTATCAAATCCACACATCTAGTCTGCCGACATAACCGCTATTTAGCTGTCATGCACCAAACAAATTAGGAAACGATGTTTGTCTTGTTTGTTTATACTGGCTTGTTTTGATTTTGCAAAGAGGAAATTTGTATCTGTGCTAGCCATTGATGCCGATAAATCTCATAAAGGGCCATGCCGGTGGCAACCGAGGCATTTAGACTGGGCACATTGCCCCGCAGGGGAATAGACAGCAATACATCACAGCTTTGCTGCACGGTTAGGCTAAGGCCATCGCCTTCGGAGCCCACCACAATGACCGTCGGACGGTCAAAGGTGGCGCGGTGAATGGGCTGACTGCCCTCTGAGGCTAATCCGTAAATCCAAAACCCCTTTTCTTTTAAGGTATCCAAGGCCCGTTTCAGGTTGACCACGCGAGA
>CAYUBC010000099.1:4184-9578 GCA_964442885.1 uncultured bacterium
ACGCGAGACACCGGCAAATGCTCCAGGGCTCCCGCCGCTACCTTAGCCACCGTAGAGGTAATGCCCGCCGCCCGCCGCTGGGGAATGACCATGCCCTGAGCCCCCAGGGCCTCTGCCGTGCGGATAATTGCCCCTAAATTGTGGGGATCGGTAATGCCATCGGCCGCCACAATGACGGGCAGCTTGGCGGCGGTCAGGGCGTTGTCAATCAGGGTGTCAAGCTCGTGATAGTCGTGGGACGCCGCCTGGGCGGCAATGCCCTGGTGGTTAGCGCCCTCGGTAATTTGGTTAAGGCGTTTGGTGTCTACCTCGTCAATAACGGCCCCGCTGGCCTTGGCTTCGTCAATCAGCGATAGAAAACGGGGATCGTAGCGAATGCGAGCATTCACCCAAACCCGGTTGAGGGGACGGTGACTTTCCAGAGCGGCAGCGACGGCATGGCGACCGTAGATGAGATCGCTATCCGTTGGGCTATCTCCCCCCTCTGTAAGGGCAATTTCTGCCTGAGGTCGTGCGGATTGCTTCAAAACAGGCTTCGGGCGAGTCGCGGACCGCGCTGGGCGAGATGCCGATCCCTGATGGCGTAATGGCTTACTACGGCTGCCGCCACCTGCCTTGCGGGGAGGGGAACTGTCAGAACGGCGGGGATTGCGAGAGGGTTTTTGAGGTGACATGGTTACACCGAAATTAAGGAAGCCAGCGGGGGCAGAATAGGGCCGAGAAATCAGGCTAGCACGCTGTCCCGCTGATCGGATGCGGGACTAGCCAGGATGTTGAGGATTAAACCGGGGAGCAGAAGAGACCAGCAAACCATAGGGTCGCTAGCTACCGTTTTAGCGCCCGACCCTGACGATGTTCAAGCTAGGCAGACTTAATCTAGGATCTCAAGTCTAGATGGCTCAAAACCTCGGCTAAACGCCTTGGGTTAGTCAAGTAAAGGTAACCAATCAGGGTTTCAAACCCCGTTGCCCGCTGGTAAACGGCCCCATCTACGCGCTTGGGGCCACGGGGAGAAGCATTACGGCCCCGGCGCAGGATATCCTGCTCATCTGGGCTCAGAAACGGCATAATTTGTTCGACATAGCTGGCCTGCTGTTCAGCCTTAACCTGGTTAACAACCTGGCGATGATAGTCCTGAATGCGCTTGGGTGGCCACAGCAGCAGGCCCCGCACAAACAACTCGTAGACAGCATCCCCAATATAAGCCAGGGCAATGGGCGATAGCGATTGTATCTGGGCTGGCGATGGGGTCAGATTAGGATCCGCAGGGTCAGAGCTATCGGGGTTTAGGTCTCTGGCCATCGCCACATCCCAGGCAAAGGTTGACGCCCTAAAACGCAGCAGCCAGCTAAGGCTACCAGAGACCAAGCCGGGCTGATGGGGGCTGAGCGCATCCATTCCAGGAAAACCCTAGCGGGGGGCATGGGCAAGGTGAGCGGCGGGGATCGCGAGCTTAACTGTCACTGGGGGTGTCCAGGTTGGCGATCGCGTCCTCCACCGTCGGCTGCAGGGAAAGAAATTTTTCCAGCCGCACTAGTTTGACGGTCTGCGTCACGCGGGGATTGGTCACAACCTGCATGGTGCCGCCCTCGGTAGTTGCTTTTTTGACCAATTGCACCAGGGCACCAAGACCCGAACTATCGACGAAATCGATAGAAGACAGGTCAAGGATGATGTTGGGAGGCCCCGCCTCGACATATTTTGCCATCACCTTGCGAAAGGCAGGTTCGGAAAAGGCATCGAGCAGGCCCGTGAGGCGAAACAGTTGGTAGGTTCCCCTGACATCGCGGGTGCCTCGTAAACTTACGGTCAGGGTTAGAGATTCAGCGATGGGAAACCTCCTGGGCGCTCCAAATTCGACAGTTAAATATAGGTCAGGATAGCCCCATCTGCAAGGGGTAAATCCACACCTGGGTAAAACCTAGGCCGACAACCGCTGCTGGCGGTACTCTTGCATGGTTTGCACAAATTTAGCAAATAAATAGTCGGCATCGTGGGGGCCGGGGCTGGCCTCGGGGTGGTATTGCACCGAGAAAATCGGCAAGGTCTTGTGGGCTAAACCAGCGACGGTCTTATCGTTGAGGTTGAGGTGGGTAACCGCCACCTGCTCATTGGGGATAGAGTCTGCCGCCAGAGCAAAGCCATGATTTTGGCTGGTAATTTCCACCTGGCGCTCCAGGCCGCAGGGTTGGTTAAGCCCCCGATGGCCAAACTTGAGCTTAAAGGTCGAGGCTCCTAGAGACAGGCCCAGAATCTGGTGCCCCATGCAAATGCCAAAGGTCGGCAACTGGTAGGCCAGCAGAGCTTGTACCAGGTCTGGCGCATAGCTAACTGCCGCCGGGTCGCCAGGCCCATTAGAGAGAAAAATGCCATCGGGCTGGTAACCCATAATCAGCTCAGCAGAACTATTGGCCGGTACCACAATCACCCGGCAACCGTAGCTGGCCAAGCGCCTTAAAATGTTGCGCTTTACCCCAAAATCTACCGCTACCACCGTCAACGGTGCTTCACCTGATCGCACCTCGCCAGCGCTATACTCCCAGGCAGCAGGGGTGCCCTCTGTCCACTCATAAACCTCGGGAGTGGTGACCTGGTCAACCAGGTTTAGACCCGTCATTAAGGGCGCATCCTGGAGTTGACGCAGTAGCTCCTGGGGATCGAGCACTTCAGTGGAGAGCGCTCCATTCATCACGCCAGCACTGCGCAGGCGGCGGGTCAGGGCGCGGGTGTCGATCCCAAAAATGCCGGGAATCCTATGGGCCTTCAGGTAATCCGGCAGCGATTGGGTAGCGCGCCAGTTGCTAGGGATTTCGCAAATGTTGCGGGCGATCGCCCCCTTAATATAGGGCCGGGCCGACTCCTCATCCTCCGGGTTAACGCCGGTATTGCCCAGTTCTGGATAGGTAAAGGTGACAAGCTGGCCGCAATAGCTGGGATCCGTCATCACTTCCTGATAGCCCGTCATGCCGGTGTTGAACACCACTTCGCCCATCACCGTCCCCGCTGCCCCAAAGGCCCAGCCCTCAAACACAGAGCCATCGGCTAAAACTAGAAGAGCAGGGGGAGCATCAGGAAAAACCATAACGGTCAGGAAGTAGGCAGGGCGCTACTATCCTAAGGCCAAAACGCTGCTTTAGACTACCTACTCTTGATGAAGTCTTGACAGCTCAAGGCTTGACAGATGGAGATTCTTTACCCAGTTAGGCGCTAGTTCAGCCTCTAGAACCAGGCGGGGCACACTACCTTAAATTCGGCACCCACTATCGAGCACACCGTAGAGCAGGGCAATCACTATGGGATGGTTAACACAAACAACCCGCCGCTTGGGGATTTTAGCGGCGGCGAGCGGGCTATCGGGCTGTGGTGTAAGTATCACTCCTACAATGCCAACGGTTGAGCCATCGCCGCCTGCGACTACCGCGACTCCGGCTCCGGTGGCCTCAACCCCAACAGCCGTATCAACCCATTCCGCCGCTCAGCCCGCCGCATCGGCGGCGAACCAGCCCGACTATTTTCGTGAAGCCGTGAACCGGGCTACCAGCGCCGTGGCCATTGGCCAGTCGGCCCAGTCTACCGACGACTGGCAACTGGCCGCCAACCGCTGGCGGCAGGCGGTTGACCTGATGAAGCAAGTTCCTAAAACCCACGCCAACTACGCCCAGGCCCAAACCAAAGCCAGGGAATATCAGCAGCACCTGGGGGCGGCGCAACAACGAGCCGCTGGTAAGCCCGTAGTGGCAACGGCAGCGGCTGAACCCGCCCCAACCAATGGGCTGGTCGCTCAAATTCCCATCCAGGAGCGACGTGGCGGTACGCCAGTGGTGTCTGTCACCTTGCAGGGCCAGAAGGGCAGTAAAGCGTTCCCCATGCTGTTTGATACCGGCGCTACAGGCACGCTAATTACTGCCGCTATGGCCCAGGAGATTGGTGTTGTCATCGTGGGCGAAACCCAGGTCAAAATTGCCGACGGCAGCATCGTCAGCCTGCCGGTGGGCTATGTGGATTTCATTGAAGTTGGTGGGTTACGCAAGGAGTCGATGCTGGTGGCCATCGGTGGCAGCGTTGGCCTGCTGGGGCAGGATGTTTATGGCGAATTCGGCATTGCGATGGGCTCCCAGGTGATTAACTTGCATAAGTGATCAGGGGGCTGGCGGGCGGAATGGGGCGTTGCTCATGTCTGGCTGTGGGGAGGTTATGCCAGGGCATGGCTGCGCGAATGGATCTGTTTACATAACGCAGAGGCGGTGCATCGCGGGGCGGATGCACCCTACGGGTTGGTGGGTGAGGGGAGAAGCGTTCGGGATGTATCGCGGGGCGGATGTGGCGTGCGGGTTGGTGGGCTAGCGGTAGGGGCTAAACCTGAAGAGATGATTAATTGCTGGGTGTTACGAAAGGTAAACGAGTACAGTAAATCTCGTTTTGATTTGAGCAGAAATACTTAGACATTCTGTTTCAGCCTGGTCGTTCTAATCCACCTTGGTCGTAATGCAGCGAATTACTGGTGATGCTCTGCTTCAAGCTTACAGCGAAGGGCAGCGGCAATTTCCTGAGCGGGATATGACTGCTATTCAACTGTTTCAAGCCAATCTACGGGATGTCAACTTGCAGGGTAGTTGTTTGTCCAATGCCTATTTGCCCTACTGCAACCTCAGTATGGCTAACCTTCAAGCGGTGAATTTAACGGCGGCCCAACTGGGCGACAGCAATTTGTACGGCGCCCTGCTGGTGGAGGCCAGCCTAATAGGGGCCGATTTGAGCCGAGCTGACTTACGCGCCGTTAACCTCCGGGGGAGCGATTTGCGCGGCGCTAACCTCAGCGGGGCAGACCTGCGCCAGGCCGACCTGCGGCAGGCCAATTTGGAGGGCTGTAACCTGGTAGGCGCGAAGCTAGAAGGAGCCCTCTTGCAGGGCGCTAATCTCAGCCGCTGCAACCTGTTCCGGGCTACCGGGGCAGACTTGGCCGCTAGCCGTTGCGATGCCACTACCATTCTGCCGACGGGCTACAACTTTGGCCGTTAGCGGGGACGGCAGTCCGGCGTCCTTGCCGCACTTCGAGGAGAATGTTCAGCGCTTCTACCCAAACCCCTGGATCTATCAGGTATCCTAGGCATATTCCAACGGTGGGTTGGGCAGTCTACACGGCGGCAAGTGCCGGTTAGGCCGCCCAATCGTTACCCTTGTAGACAGTAGCCCTGTCTTTTTTTGACCCAGGATAGTCCTAATGAGGCCGTTTCTCCGTCCCGTTGATCGTCTTTCTCGCCCATTCCTACTGCTGTTGCTGATGGTGCTCAGCGGCGGTGTTGTGATGGGGGGGCAGCGGGTAGAGGCTACGGCCCCAGGAGACGCCAGGCGGCAGGAGACATCGTGGCAGGTGGCCCAGGCGGGGGCTGGGCC
>CAYUBC010000100.1:0-9569 GCA_964442885.1 uncultured bacterium
TAGTGGCCACCCTCGGCGTAGCGGTAATGTCAGAAATCTTTGTCGGTGCCGTTGAAGAGGCGGCCAACAGCTTAGGACTCACGCCACTGTTTACCGGCGTTATTTTGCTTCCCTTAGTCGGTGGGGCAGCAGAATACGTTACTGCGGTGCGCATGGCCGCTAAGAACAATATGGATTTAGCGGTATCTGTGGCGATGGGATCAAGTTTACTGGTCGCCCTCTTAGTTGCCCCCATCCTGGTGATTGTTGGCGAGTTCATCAAGCAGCCCATGGATTTAAACTTTGGCCTGTTTGAAGTAATCTCCGTTGCCCTAGCCGTTGCTACCGTTAACGTAATCAGCCAGGATGGCCGTTCCAACTGGCTGGAGGGAGTGCTGCTGCTATCTACCTTCGCGATTTTGGGGGCCGCTTTTTTCTTTCATCCGGCTTAAGGCAGAGGTTGGGTAAGTGGTGGGCAGAAAGTAGCGAGCGGCGGGGGGATCTGACTAGCTGATTAGCTGACTACCTACCGCCCACCCACCCCTAAGGCAGCGCCTTAATTTGCTCGCCGATGCGCTCGGATAAGGTCTGATCCTGAGTGGATTGCTCCAGAATTTCATTGAAGCGCTCGATAGATAGTCCGGTGTCTTCAATCGCCTCGGCCATTTCACTCTCTGCGGTTTGCCGAATGGTGATGATGTCTTCAATGGCGGCGTTGAACTGGCTCTCTTCAGCCTCGGTTGAAACACTTGGAGTGTCAGTAGGGTCAGCCGTTTGGCTCTCGGCGATGGCGTTAAATTGCTCCACGGTTAGCCCTTCAGACTCAACCGCCTTCACCATATCGGCCTCAGCCCCCTGGCGAATGCCCTGAACCGCCTGGTAAGCCTTGGCAAAGTTGACAATATCTGCTGAGGGAACCGGATCCGCTGCCAGGGTAAGAGCCGCTGTTAGGGTATCCAGTGAGCCTGGAAGTATTCCGTTGGCAGTTGCAGATAGCGGCATCATCATCAAACCAGCGACCAGACCTAAAACCGCTGCCAAGACTAATCTCACCATCTCGTTCTATTCCTTTAGCAACATCAGGTGGCCCCTCAACGATGGGTAGAGTGGCTCTGTTCTGTTGCAGTTTAGCGCGTTTATTGAGATGCTTTACGGGAGTTAGGCTGAGTTTGCGGAGCTATTCTGCCCACCCTAGGCTCAGTTAATTTCCCACTACTCAAGCCTTCAAAGCTAGCGCGTGGTGTTGAATGTGGTCGGCCATAAATGATGCGATAAAAAAGTAGCCGTGGTCGTAGCCAGGCTGCATCCGCAGAGTAAGCGGTTGTTCAGCTTGCTGACAAGCCGCCTCAAATTGCTTTGGCAGAAGCTGGTTTTGGGCTAGGAACGGGTCAGCCGTGCCTTGGTCAATTAAGATGGGATGTTCTAGTTGGGCGTGGGTTCTGACCAGCACAGTGGCATCGTAGGCGTTCCAAGTAGTTGTGTTGGTTCCCAAATAGCCGGTAAACGCTTTTTGCCCCCAGGCGCATTGACTGGGGGCCGCAATGGGAGCAAACGCTGAAATGGACTTAAACCGGTGAGGATTGCGCAGTCCGCACACAAGCGCTCCATGCCCGCCCATGGAATGCCCAAAAATTCCCTGGCGATCCGAACGAACCGGGAAATGCTCGGCTATCAACCGGGGGAGTTCATCCACCATATAGCTATACATCCGGTAGTGGTTGTTCCAGGGGGCTTCTGTTGCATCGACGTAGAACCCTGCCCCCATCCCAAAATCCCAAGCATCTGGCTGGTCAGGCACGGCCTCACCTCTAGGACTGGTATCGGGGGCTACCAACATCAGCCCATGCTCGGCGGCATAGCGCTGGGCTCCCGCCTTGGTTATGAAGTTATCTTCGGTGCAGGTTAACCCAGCAAGATAGTAGAGAACAGGCACCGGGCCAACCTCAGCCTGGGGAGGCACAAACACCGCAAACCGCATATCACAATTGCACTGGTGCGATGGATGACTATAGTATCCGACCATGCCGCCAAAGCAAGCATGTTGATTCTGTAACGTTAAGGGTGCAGTCATAGCGGTTGGGGATTAAAATCGGCAATTGAGAGTTGTGCGTTCCACCCACAGGTTCAGTAATCTTAACGGTGGCAAACCTAGAAGGTAACCACGCTGCGAATTCCTTCTCCCTGGTGCATAAGGTCGAATCCGGCATTAATCGCTTCCAGAGGCATGACGTGGGTGATCAGGTCATCAATGTTGATTTTGCCATCCATGTACCAGTCCACAATTTTGGGCACGTCGGTGCGCCCCCTAGCGCCGCCAAAGGCGGTTCCCTTCCAAACCCTGCCCGTCACCAGTTGAAAGGGACGAGTGCTAATTTCCTGGCCAGCTCCGGCTACACCGACGATGACACTCACCCCCCAGCCTTTATGGCAGCACTCTAGCGCCTGCCGCATCAGGTTGACATTCCCTACACATTCAAAGCTGTAGTCTGCGCCCCCCTTAGTCAAGTCGACCAGGTAGGGCACTAGATCTCCCTCCACCTCCTTGGGGTTAACAAAGTGGGTCATGCCAAACTTTTCCGCTAGCGTTTTTTTCTTGGGGTTAATATCTACCCCAATAATTTTGTCAGCGCCTACCATTCGACACCCCTGAATCACATTCAAACCGATGCCACCCAGCCCAAACACAACCACGTTAGCCCCGGGCTCTACTCTAGCCGTGTTGATGACAGCCCCAAGTCCTGTGGTTACGCCGCAACCGATGTAGCATACCTTGTCAAAGGGAGCGTCGGGTCGAATTTTAGCCAGGGCAATCTCAGGCACCACCGTATAGTTAGCAAAGGTAGAAGTTCCCATGTAATGGTAGAGCGGTTCACCGTTTAGGAAAAATCGGTGGGTACCATCGGGCATAAGCCCCTTACCCTGGGTCGCCCGAATGGCCTGACAAAGGTTCGTCTTCATGCTCAGACAGTATGCACACTGTCGGCACTCAGGCACATACAGCGGAATCACATGATCTCCCACTTGCAGACTGGTCACGCCAGCACCCACCTCAATGACCACGCCTGCTCCCTCATGGCCAAGTACAGATGGGAACAAGCCTTCTGGATCCTTACCTGATAGCGTGTATGCATCGGTATGACAGATGCCAGTGGCTTTAATTTCTACCAACACCTCTCCAGCCTTTGGCCCTTCTAACTGAATAGTTTCCACAGTGAGGGGTTGCCCCGCAGCATGGGCAACAGCAGCTCTTACATCCATACTTCTAACCCTCTCTAGATGATGTGCCGGCGTATTTAGCAGACCTGTACAGTCCTACAGATTATCCTTCAACGATCCGGATTGGCGGGGCTAACTCACACAAACCTTCCATGCTGCTAAGGGTACTCTTTGGGCATTAAGGGTTCTGCACTACCAGCTAGCTATGTCAATATCGAGCCAATCGCTTTGGCGGGTCGCTAAGGTGCGTCCGTCGTCTACTCAGGGATTTACGCTCCTGGAGGGGCTGATTGTAGTGGTACTAATCGCGCTTTTGGCTGCGATCTCCGCCCCAGCCCTGATGGGCTTTCTGGATCAGCGCAAGGTCAACGCTACCCAATTTCTGGTTTATCAAGCCCTACGAGCCACCCAGCAAGATGCCGCCCAGTATCGCCAAAACCGGCAGTTTAGCCTGCGAGAACGGGAAGGGCGTTTGGAATGGGCCAGCCATCCGGTATCTACGTCTGTAGTCCAGGTGTCGGCCTGGAATCCCCTGATCGAGGGGGTTACCCTGGCCTCTGAGGACAATACACTGCTCAAAAAAGGGGGAGTGCATTACGTGCAATTTAACCTCAAGGGAGATGTCATTGGCCCTCGGCTAGGGCGAGTTACCCTGGTTGGTTCCGGAGGACGGCTGAGCCACCGCTGTGTGATGGTCTCTACGCTAATTGGAGCGCTAAGGCAGGGGCAGGGCCATACCAAGCCCAAGGGCGATCGCTACTGCTATTAAGGTGCTGTTAAATAAATCTTCGAGTTGGGTTGCTTGTGCTGGGGTTTGGGGTGTATTGCGGTTGCGAATGGATTTTTTGAGTTTTGGGGTGCATTGCAGTTTTGGGGTGCATTGCTGTGGCGAATGCACCCTACTTATTTCTGGGGCTTTGGCGGGTGGCCCTAATCAGCTAAATCCCACCAGCCAAAGCCAGGGCCGATAAAGCGTAGGGTAATCCAAAAGGCAATCACCAGAATAATCGCCCCCCAGGTGCCGCGAGTCGTCCATTTCATGAACTGCTGCGACTGTTCTTTGGTGATGGGCAACCAGGGCAGAATCGGCTCTTCCTTGCCGTACTGATCTCCCAACATTTCGCGCCGTCGCTTTGACTCACCCATGAGCTGTGTCAACTCCTGTTTGATTTTAATTGTGAGTCGATCATACCAAGTTGGACAAATACTCAGGCGGCTAGAGTCGGCTGTCTGAGTTTGGTTGCCAGTCAAGCTGGAGTGCGCGTGTGGCGGCAGCAGGGCTAAGGGCCTCCAGAATTTGCTGACCGTAGCTGCGATAGTGGATGCGGGTATCCAGCAGTGCCACCAGCCCCTGGTTAACCCGCATCGGGGCGATCGCCCGCTGAAGTTCCGTCATGGCCGTGGGAAACAGATACAGGCGAAACCAATCCTGTCGCCGCCGTTTGTGGAAGGCCACTCGTCCGGCCACCAGGGGATTTTCCAACGACGGCAGGGGGAGAGTAGCCATAATTAGCAACTCTGGCACCGGCAAACGGCCTTGATGCTGCTGCCAAAACTCCCAACCGCTGACCAAGATTGTAGTCGGTTCAAGGACTGGCCGCTCCACCTGCACCCTGGAGCCAAACTCTCCGGCCAAAGCGGCGGCAAGTTGCCCCTTCAGCGGCAGGTCATTCACCAGAATTAGCGTTGGGCCAGATTGAGACGGGGTGACGCAGGCCAGTAATCGGCGAATTTCCTGATGCACCATCGCTTGAAACTGCGGCGTGTTGGGCAGGGGCAGATGGTCAGGCAGATAGAGCCGTACTAGATCGTTATGGCGGTGGGGCGAAAATTTCAGGCAGGTCAGGTCATCTAGCCCAAATCGCTGCCGGAAGGTATCGGCCTTAGCGTCTTGATCTAGAGATGCGCCAATTAGAACGGTTGGCTGCTTTTGCCAGAGCGCAGCCAGGTGGGTGGCCAAATCGACCGGGGCACAATGCAGCGTAATTTGGCCCCACTGGCGCTCAACGGAGCACCAGAGGAGATGGTCAGGGGGCGAAAAGTGGTGCCAAAATTGTCGCCAGGGTAAGGGCATGACATCGGCACCGCCAGCATAGCTATCGCCACTTAGGGTTTGGTGGAGCCGCTCCAGGAGGTGGCATTCGTCATCCCCAAGCAAATAACACTGGTAGGGGTTCGGTGGATGCTGAAACGCGGCATAGGTAAGCGCGACGTGGGTATCGCGAATCAGCTCTCGGTGGTGGGGATAGGCCAGGCCTAACTGATCCCAGTCGGCGTTGGTGAGGTTAGCCGTCAACAGATGACCGAGCCAAACCTCAAGGTCGTCTACTTCATCCAGCAGGGTAGGGATGCCCTCTGGAAAGCGTGACCCCTGGTTCAGACGATCCGCCAGCCAGGCTTCTGGGTCGGTGATCAGCACCCCGGCATAGGCGGGATCAGGCCAGCGATCGCCCACTTGAATCGGCTTTGATAGACCCAGCTTTTCCTGCAAGCGGGGTAGGTCGCTCATCAGCAGGCGCTGCTGGGTTGGCTTAGAGGCCACCAGAACCGCTGGCCCTGGCCACATTAACAGCGCCACCAGGTAGCTCAGCCGATACTCTCCCTGGTAGGCCGACAAACCACCCACCTGCAACAGCGCACTCCGGCCCAGCCGCAACGCCCGTGCCACCAGCCGCGCCAGGGTCAAATGGTGGGGCCAACTGGAGTCGCCACAGTCGCGCAGAAACTCGCGCAGTTGTTGATGGACTTGGGCCTCAATCACGGTTTACTTGGGTCATCCGGTAGAGTTAAGTCCCCATTGTCGCACAGATGCCCTGAGAACTGAGGTCATGCCTCAAGTTTGCCCTACAGAACCTTTACGATAGGCTGAGGATGCCGTTCACCAAGGACACTGTTCCCCATGCAAACCATCGCCATTGTTGGATTAGGGCTCATTGGTGGTTCCCTGGGGCTTGACCTAACTCAGCTTGGGTACCGGGTGGTTGGGGTGACCCGACGGCCAGAAACAGCCCAGATGGCCCTGGCTAAAGGAGCCGTTCACCAGGCCGGGACAGACTTGCAGCTGGTCAGTACTGCGGACGTGGTCGTGCTCTGCACGCCTATTGATGGGGTGGTAGCGATCGCCCAGTCCCTTCTGCCTCACCTGAATGCCCAAGCCATTTTGACCGATGTAGCCTCGGTGAAAGGAGCCTTAGTTCGAGATCTGGAAGCGCTGTGGCCCAATTTCGTTGGTGGACACCCCATGGCCGGCAAGGCTGAAGCCGGGCTAGCGGTAGCAGAAGCCAATCTTTTTCGAGGGCGTCCCTACGTGCTTACTCCTACGGAGCACACTCCAAAGCCTGCTCTGGCCGCCGTCGCTGCCCTGGCTCAACAGTTGGGGGCGCAACTCTACACCTGCCGCCCACACGACCATGACCGCGCCGTTGCCTGGATTTCTCATCTGCCGGTGATGGTCAGTTGCGGACTGATCCAGGCTTGCCAGCAGGAACCAGAGCCTACCATTCTGGCTCTGGCCCAGGCCCTGGCCAGCTCAGGATTTCGGGATACCAGCCGAGTTGGCGGCGGGGTTCCTGAACTGGGCACCTTGATGGCCCGCTACAACCGCACGGCCCTGCTGGAGGCGCTCACCTATTACCAGCAGCAGCTTGAGCAGCTTAAGGGACTGATTAGCACTGAGGACTGGCCAGGGTTATACCAGGTCTTAGCCCAGGCCCAGGCGGCGCGGTCAGCCTACGTCGATGCTGCGCCTCAGGTGGGGGAGTAGACTGGCTCTTTGTCAATCACCACGGGTTCTTGATAGAGCAGCGCCGTAAAGGTCACCGTAGCGCCCAAACCTTCGCCCATGCTAATGAAGTGCACGGTGCCGCCCATCGCTTCTACCAGCCGTTGGGAGATGGCTAACCCCAGCCCGGTGCCCCCATACTGGCGGGTGCGCTCACCATCAACCTGGCTAAAGGTTTGAAACAGGCGATCCTGCTTTTCAAGGGAAACACCGATGCCTGTGTCAGCCACGCTGATTTTGACAATGCCGGGCCAGGTGCGGCCCTGGTATTCCACCTTTTGGGGTTTGACTTCGGCGCTAATGGTAACGCCGCCTTCGTGGGTGAACTTGTTAGCATTACCAACCAGGTTTAAGAGCACCTGCAAAAGGCGCTGATAGTTGCCGTTGATGGTAATTTCATCCCGCGTGGCGGGCATCAAAATCCTAAAATATAGACCTTTATGCTCGGCCTGGGGACGGGCAAAGTTCTCCAAATCAGCCAGCAATTCCCTCAGATTGACTGGCCCCATGTCAATCTGCATTTTGCCCGCCTCAATTTTGGCGATATCCAGCACATCGTTGATTAAGTCCAGCAGGTGAATGGCAGATTTATGGGCCTCCTGGATAAATTCCTCCTGCTCAACCGGGTCATCGGCCATGCCGTCTAGGACGAGTTTCAAAAACCCAATAATGCCATTCAGGGGAGTGCGTAATTCGTGGGAGGTGTTGGCTAGAAATTCGCTCTTCAAGCGAGAGGCTTCTTCCGCCTGACAGCGCGCTTCTTCCGCCTGGCGGCGCGCTTCTTGAGATTCCCGCTGCTTGTCAAGCAGATTGGCGTTGGCCTGCTGCAGCTTAATCGCCAGGGCGTGGCTCTCGGAGAACAGACAGGCATGGGCAATCGCCGTACCCACCTGGTCGGCCATGTCGGTAATCAGGTTCAGTTCTACATCGGTCCACAGGCGCGTCGGTAGGCTGTAGAGCACAATAAAGCCGTTGATCTGGTTTTGGTAGCGGGTAGCGACGGTGACTACAGTTTGCTGCGGCCACTGCGTCACCTGGGATAGAACCGCACTGGAAAATTGAGCCGCCTGGGCAAGGTGAGCCTGCTCACTGGACGGTAAAGATTGCCCCTGCCAACTCGGTAAGTCGGTACTGCCCAAATATTCTGCCGCAACCAGAGCAAGGCCATCTGCCGCCGGTACGCTACAGACAATGCAGCGACCTAACCCAAATAGCTCCCCCAAACCTTCTACGGTTTGCTGCTGAATGACATCTAAATCCAACGTCCAGCGAACATTGCGAGTAATTTGGTTGAGCCGGGGAGAATAGGTTTGCAGTTGGGCGCAGACCGCTGGCTCGGCCTTAGTTAGGTTTATACTTGGTGGGCGGGCCGGTGATGAGGACAGCTCTGAACCGTGCTCCCCCAACCCCGGCGGGGCAGACCAGTAGCCCACGGCTGTAACGGAAAATACTTGCCCCCTGAGGTCAACAATGGGTTGCAGAACCCAGCTTACTTCGATGCTATGGGCCCCAAACGGACAACGCCCAGCCAAGGCCGTGGGTTGAGGGGCGGCTTGTAGCATTGCGATCGCCTGGGTCAGGGCATCCGCAGGCGAAAAGGCCACCACCTCAGACAGGGCTCGCCCAACCCAGCTAGAGGCCACTGTAGAGGGCAAAATCTCCCGCCCGATTGTTTGTACCGCCTCTACAACCCCGGTTAGGCCAAGCAAAATTACCCAGGCTGACGGTGACTCTGAAGGCAACGGGGTAGGAGTCGTGTGAACCGCTCCATCAGCACTGGCCAGGGCATTAGCAACAAAGGAAGAACCCATAGTTCGATCACAAAAGAGACAGGTGCTTGCGGTTAACCCTCCCGGCAGGCGAGACACTGCCTAGAGTAACGCTAAATTCTAGGGATGACATCGCTGGGCGCTAGGGGGGGTAGATGCTCATGCCCATGGCAACCGAGTCGTTCTGTTTAGTCGTTCCATTCGCCCTTGGGGGGTACAGCCGGATTACGAGGTAAATGGCGTACTAAATCGTCCTCAGGACGGCGATCGCCCCGTAGCCACTGACGCAGCGCTACCTCAATCACTTTGCTGGGATCCGTAGTAAGATGATGCACCTGAGCTAGAAGCTCTCTGTCAATTTGCACAGACAGTTCAACCTTGTCGGAGGAGGTCAGTGGGCGAGCAGGCGCAGGGGAGGTAACGTCATCCATAGTAATAACCGCTAGGGGGGCTAGAAGCAGAGTCGTGCTACAGCCACAACCAGGAGACACCCAATTGCGGCAATGATTCTAGAAAATCTAATACGTATTCAAGTTTAGTCTTTCAGGAAGCCTGTTAGGTCAGCTCTCCCTGGCGACAGCCCTGCAATTCTTAGCATTCACCCAGGCAAGCCATTACAATAGCAGGGAGTCTACAAATCCTTTTTTCTCTGGTAAGCCTTCTATGACAGAGGTTCCCGTCTCTCAGATTCGTAATTTTTCGATTATTGCCCATATTGATCACGGCAAATCGACTCTGGCGGATCGGCTGCTACAGCGCACTGGTACCGTCAGCGATCGCGATATGAAAGAGCAGTTCCTCGACAGCATGGATCTAGAGCGGGA
>CAYUBC010000101.1:0-9541 GCA_964442885.1 uncultured bacterium
TGAATGCGTCAAACATCGACTCAAATCTCCTAATTTTTTTGTCGCTGAGTTTGCTTGAAAATGGTCACAAGACCGAGGTAGTCATTAGGTCAGCAGGACTGCCTAACTAATCTATAGAGAGGATCTTAAAGAGCGTCGTGGTTCGTTTTCTCATTTAGGTTACATTTCTTAAGGCTTGTTCAAACACGTACATGTTTGTTAAGGCCATGCCTAAAGAAATATTGAGAAGGCTGGAAATACCACCTGCCTAAGCATTTAGCATTTCCTGAAACCATTGCCTGAATTAGCTTTCGCTGATTCAACACAAACCCTCCAAAGATGTTTATACACTGCGGTTGTGTATTTATCTTTTACAAGTTGTTAAGAGGTAAAGCTCTATGTAAACAGGTAAACCGTAGCAAATTCAACAGCTTTAGGGACTCTCTGCACTCCATAACGGCCATTTACGCTAAGGATGTCGTAACATAACGCAATATTACGCTCGTGGGTGTGCGGCGTGGCGTGGCTCAGCTATCCCAGTTAGCCCTCAGTCTCTCCCACCAAAGCCAGATCTACTTCGCCAAAAATAGCGCTGGGTGAGCAGTAATACTTAAACTCCAGCAAATTATAGAAGGGGTCTTCCAGGAAAAATGTCCGGTGCTCTAGGGGGGTGTTAGGAAAACGGCGCTTTTCTGCCTGGTAAAACTTGAGTGCCTTGGCTTTAGCTCGCTGCAATAGGACGTCCCAGGGGGCTTCGTCTAAGAAGACCAAGCCAAAATGACGGGGGTAGATGCCGCGCTGAGGAGTCAGGTCTGGGGTTCTATGCGCCACTAACTGGTGGCCGTAGAGGTTTAGAATCAGAGAGCCAGGCGCTTCCCGACCCGGTAGGCAACCCAAGCCTTCCACATAGAATTGCTTAGTGGTCGGGATATCAGCTACCGGAAAGGCTAGATGAAAGAGCACTGACGGAGATGGCATGGTCATAGGATCAGGCTAGCTGGCCAGGGTCAAGGGCATTCAAGAGGGCCTTCAGGGCACTATCCTCAGCCGGGTTAATCTGTCGGTCTAACAGGGCGATATTGATGGCCTTGGAGAGCACGAAAGCAGCCACTTCAGGATCGAGCTGTTCAACCAAAAGATCCATCGGCATGGGCGCCTTCAGGGCCGACTGAATGCCCAGCAACATGGCTTCCTCCATCCCCAGGGCCGCTAGCTGGGGCCGTAGGCTAGGCCAGTCTTCTACCCCGGCCTGGCCGCTGGCCTGTAACACCGAGGCCAACAGACGATGCACCCGGCCCTGCTGAGTCACACTCATGGCACTATAAGCAACCATAGGAGACTCCGATTCAGCGCTATTTTCTCGATTCAAATTGTCTAAAATCTTGCCCCACTCGGCTTCGGTACACTGCTCCGGCTTGCCAACGCAGAGCGATACCTGAATGCGTTCACCAGTGGTTTGTAGCTGCGTTACCTCGGCCTGAATGCCCAGATAGCCCAACCATTGAGAAACCATACCCACCAGTTTGGCACCGGCAGACGGGGATTGGGAGAGCAACTGCACCTGAGTGCGTACCAGGGGACGAACCAGCTGAACCAGCATAAATAACCTCACCGCCAGGTATCATCCTACATACTAAGGATGATACCTGGCGGTAGCAGACGATTCCAAATCCCCAGTTATTTAATATCTAATAAGCATCCTGAAGCTCATAGAAGTCTGGAGAAATGTAATCCTTCCGGAGGGGCCAGCCGACCCAGTCTTCGGGCATCAGCAGGCGCTTCAGATTAGGATGACCCTCGTAGAGGATGCCGTACATATCGTAGCTTTCGCGTTCTTGCCAGTCGGCAGCCTTCCAGATCCAGTAGACAGAAGGGATACGAGGATTTTCACGGGGTAAAAACACCTTTACCCGCACTTCTTCCGGGCGATCCGCATCATCGCTGACCTTGATGAGATGATAAAAACTCACCAAGTCTTTGCCTGGCCCCATGTCGTAGGCTCCCTGACACTGTAGGTAGTTGAACCCATAGGCATAGAGGGCCGTAGAAATGGGAATTAGAAACTCAGGCTCAACCCTAATTACCTCGACACCGAGATGATCGGGCTCAACCAAGTCATGGGCAAAGCCATTCTCGGTGAGCCACCTAGAAACTGTCCCGGCCTCGACAATGGCAGAGTTAGCCGCTCCAGAAGGCGTACCGGCCGCTGCAGGCACCAGTTTAGAATCGTCCTCAACCATCTAGACGTTTTCCTCCTGAGGTAAGGCTTCCGTTAGGGCATCGGACACCGGCATGCCCATGGCTTCCATCAGTTCCTTGGGCGGCACACTGTGAGCCCCGGTCTGCAAATATCGCCCGGTCAGAATGGGGGGTACGGGTTTCAGCTTGTGGGCTCGCTCGTAGAAGCGATGGGTCTGCAGGGTGTAGGCCCGATCCTGCATTGACTCGGTTGCCACCTTCTTACGCAGCTTGATAATGGCATCAATAATGGCCTCTGGCCGCGGTGGGCAACCTGGAATGTAAACATCCACAGGAATGAGCTTATCTACCCCGCGAACCGCCGAGGGAGAGTCGCTGCTAAACATGCCGCCCGTGATCGTGCAGGCACCCATAGCAATCACATACTTAGGATCGGGCATTTGCTCATACAAGCGCACTAGAGCCGGGGCCATCTTCATCGTGACTGTGCCCGCCGTAATTAGCAGGTCAGCCTGGCGAGGACTGGCCCGCGGCAGTAGGCCAAATCGGTCGAAATCGAACCGAGAGCCAATGAGGGCAGCAAACTCAATAAAGCAGCAGGCTGTCCCATACAAAAGCGGAAACAGGCTGGATAGCCGACACCAGTTGTACAGGTCATCCACCGTTGTCAGAATTACATTTTCTGACAGATCGTGGGTTACGGTGGGAGGGGCCGCCGGATTCATCAGCGTTTCCTCAGGCCCTAACATCCCTCCCTTGTTAGCGGCTGCCGCCGGATTCATGACCATTCCAACGCTCCCTTACGCCAGGCATAAACAAGACCAATCACCAAAATTCCAATGAAAATCAGTGCCTCTACAAAGGCTAGCAAGCCCAGCTGGTTAAAGGCTACAGCCCAGGGATACAGAAACACGGTTTCCACATCAAATATCACAAACACCAGGGCAAACATGTAATACCGGATGTTGAACTGAATCCAGGCTCCACCAATGGGTTCCATACCCGATTCGTAGGTGGTTCTCCGAGCAGGGCCGCGGCTAACCGGGCGCAACAACCGAGCCGCTCCTAGGGCCGCAACCGGCACCAGGCAGGAAATCATCAAAAAAACCAGGAAATATTCGTAGCCAGATAAAACAAACACGCGCTCACCGCCACAACTAAACAGAGAGGCACAGAAGCAAAGCCTTCACAGGTCTTAATGGTTATTCTAGGCCACATTGCGCGGAAAATCAGGAGACATATATTAAAGACTCTGATGCTATC
Source organism: uncultured bacterium (assembly GCA_964442885.1). GTDB lineage: Bacteria > Cyanobacteriota > Cyanobacteriia > Phormidesmidales > Phormidesmidaceae > Nodosilinea. Next base: position 3,442 of record CAYUBC010000101.1, read on the forward strand.
AATTAGCGCTATCCAGGATTTGAGGACGGTTTGGCGACCATCCTAAGGAAGCGCGGTGGCTGAGTTGGCTTACTGGTAATTCAGCGGAATGCTCCCCCTAGTGTCATAATTGTTTACAACGAACCTTTGATGGATTTTCCTTGCCTGCATTGACTGGTGCGGCTGAGTAACTTTGTTGATTTAAATCCTTACGGTATCTAACGCCATGAGTGCTGAACCTGAGTCCTTGGCCAATGTGTCAGAATCTCTCAGCCCAGAGGCCAGCCCTGCCCCTGAGGTGGCTCCCCTGACCCCTGAGGAGATGGATTGCTACGAGTGTCGCTCCTGCGGCTACTCCTACGAACCCGCTAAGGGGGATAGCCGGGCCAAAATTCCGGGTGGCACCCCCTTTGAGGATTTGCCCCCGAACTGGCGCTGTCCGGTGTGTAGTGCTCCTAAGAAGCAGTTCAGCAACATTGGCCCGGTGGGTAGGCCGTCTGGCTTCAAAGAAAACTTGAACTACGGCATTGGGGTAAATCGCCTGACCCCAGGCCAAAAAAACGTGCTTATCTTTGGGGCGCTGGGGCTGGGTTTCCTGTTTTTCCTTAGCCTTTACGGCTTGAAATAGCTGCCTTAGCCCTGGCCTCTGGATGATTGGCGGCGGCGGTGATAGCCGCTTTGCAAGATTGATGTAGTAATTGACGGATTTGATGGGGATATGCACGCAGCGTTGGATTGGTTGAAACGAGGTTTAATTGCTCTGGTGGCCGTAGTCTTGGCGTCGGGATGTTCCAGCTACTTCCTGGCGGACTCGGCGGTGCATCCCTGGAAGGTCATTCAGGTGCCAACGGAAGCAACGCTGTCAGACATTGCCTTTACCCAGGATGCTGACCACGGTTGGATTGTGGGTAGCCGTAACACCTTGCTGGAAACCCGAGACGGCGGCGATACCTGGAGCATTCGGGAACTGGCTCTAGATGATCAGCCCTATACCTTCACCTCGATCGATTTTGCTGACAACGAGGGCTGGGCAACCGGGATTCCCTCCATTTTGCTGCACACCAGCGACGGGGGGCAGAGCTGGGAGAAGGTGCCCTTGAGTGAAGAACTGCCCGGTACGCCCTTTCTGGTAACGGCCTTGGCATCACAATCAGCGGAAATGGCCACCGATATTGGCGCTATTTACCGCACAGAGGATGGCGGACGAACCTGGAAAGCCCTGGTACAAGGAGCGGTAGGGGTTGTTCGTAACATGACGCGCTCGGAGGATGGCCGCTACGTGGCGGTGTCGTCTCGGGGTAATTTTTACTCCACCTGGGCACCTGGGCAGGATGAGTGGATTCCCCACAATCGCCAAAATTCTCGCCGCTTGCAGAACATGGGGTTTGATCGGGTTGGCAAGCTCTGGGTCATTGCCCGAGGCGGCCAGGTGCGCTTCTCTAACTCAAGGGCCTCGGATGATTTTACCGAAGCGCTTAGCCCTGAGTTTGGCACTAGCTGGGGGCTACTAGATATGGCCTTTCGCACCCAGGACGAGGTTTGGGTGACTGGCGGCGGCGGCAACTTGTTGGTGAGCTTTGATGGCGGCCAGACCTGGTTTAAGGATTTAGCGGTCAATGATGTGCCGTCTAACTTTTACCGAATCATCTTCAGCGGGCCGGATAAAGGGTTTGTGTTAGGCCAGGAAGGCACCATCTTGAAGTACGAGCCTGAGCTGGCCTGACCAAAAACTTAGCCATCTACTCAGGAAGAGCTTGTTAGGGTTTACCCCGTTCTCTATGATTAGATTAGATTCTTCGTGTTAGAGAGGAGACGTTGACTATGGCAGGGACAACTGGAGAGCGACCCTTCGGCGATATCGTCACCAGTATTCGCTACTGGATTATCCACAGCATTACTATCCCGATGCTGTTTATCGCTGGATGGCTGTTTGTGAGCACCGGGCTGGCCTACGATGCCTTTGGCACCCCACGCCCGAATGAGTATTACCCCGATAACCAAATGCAGTTGCCAATTGTGAGCGATCGCTTCGAGGCTAAGCAGCAGATCGACATGTTTTCAGGTCAATAGCCGTTCTTTTTCATAAGTCACTGTTTACTGAAGCACCATGCAAAGCAATTCCCCTAACGAACAAATTACCTATCCCATTTTCACGATTCGCTGGCTGGCGGTGCATACCCTAGCTGTGCCTAGCGTGTTTTTCCTGGGCGCGATTGCGGCCATGCAGTTTATTCAACGGTAAAACCCCATGGAACGTACTCCTAATCCGAATAAGCAACCCGTCGAGCTAAACCGTACTTCCCTTTATCTGGGCCTGTTATTGGTGTTTGTGCTGGGTCTGCTCTTTTCCAGCTATTTCTTTAACTAGCGTTTGATAGCAGGGCTGGTTCTGAACTGGGTAATCACCCCAGGCTGTGTTGTAATACCCGATCAATTAACCCAATAGTAGGAGAGATAACGATGCTTCAGAGTGGGCGAATTCCCTTGTGGATCGTGGCAACGGTCGCTGGTACCGGCGTTCTAGTTGTAGTTGGCCTATTTTTTTATGGGGCTTACGCCGGCGTGGGTTCAGCGATGTAGACCGTGTGAAGCTTCAAATCTGACGCTTTAGCAGTTGAGAAGGGGCAAAGAGATAATCTCTCTGCTCCTTCTCAGGTATTGGGCGCGGTAATGTTGCGTCAGGTATCAAGTCAGCCGCTTGATTAAGCCTAGCTGCGCCGCCCCGCCAGGGCCAGTTGACGAGCCGGTAATATAGCTTTTTGACTCAGGTAATCGTGAATCTGGCGCGGTTTCATCCGGCAGAGATCCTTGGCCAAGTCAACGCTGTGTACCGATCGCCCATTGGAATTGTGCAAACACTCCCGCAGCAGGCCCAGAATTTGAGGTTCGGCCACTAGCACCAGGGTGTTAAGGGCATGGGCTGCAATTATCTCATCGATTTGATCCACAATTGCCTGGGCAAAGCGGCGCTCAAACTCAACCAGGTGATTGTCGCGGTGGTCGTCATAGTTATGCCCTTTGTTGCCGCTACTGCGATTACGACCCGTTTTAGTATTGGCCCACAAGTCTTGACCGGCCATTTCAATCGCAGGGTTTAAGAGTTCGCAACGCTCGATTAAATCTGGGCCCGATTCAATGGTCGGCTCCTCCAGGGGTTCTAAGGTTAAAAAACGCGCTCTGGCACCATTGACCACGGCCACAAGGAAGCGAGTCATAGAATCTCCCACGCATAGGTTGTTGGTCGCGATCCTAACAAGTTTGCCTCTGGCCCTGGAGAGAACACCATAAAGGTTAATGTCTATTCAAAAAGGGTTAAGGGCAGATTAGCAGAGGTTTTGATAGGATTTTCGTCAATAGCTGATGGGTTAAACTTCATGAAGGATTGTTTGCGAAGGTATACCGCGCTATGGGGCTGACCGAAGACATGCTGGCTACACTGCCGGGAAATCCGCTGGTGGGTTTAGGCCAGGCTGATGAATTATGGTTGCGCTATCGCACCGGTAATTTACCCGTTGCCGATGTTGTGCAGACCGCGACAGACCCATTAGGCCAGCCAGATTGGGATGTGGTGATCAGCGGCGGCACCCTGGGCGTGCTACTGGCGGCGGCCCTGGCCCAGCGTGGTTGGCGGGTGGTCTTGCTGGAACGAGGCCGGTTGCGTGGGCGGGAACAAGAGTGGAATATTTCCCGGCGAGAGTTAGCGACGCTAACGGATTTGGGCCTGCTGACGGAGACTGAGCTAGAAGCGGTGCTGGCCTCAGAGTACAATCCCGCCCGGATTCAGTTTTTGGGTGGCGAGCCGCTCTGGGTCAGGGATGTGCTGAATGTGGGAGTTGACCCGGTAGCGCTTCTGGAGATCCTGAAAGCTAAGTTTCTGGCGGCTGGCGGACAGTTGATTGAGAATACCGCCTTTGAAGGAGCCTGGGTGCATCCCGATGGCGTGCTGGTCAGGGCTGGGCAACCCCTGAAGACACGGCTGTTGATCGACGCTATGGGCCACTTCTCCCCCATTGCTCGCCAGGCTAGAGGCGGCCAAAAACCGGATGCCGTATGTCTGGTGGTGGGCACCTGTGCTGAGGGGTTCGCCGCCAACGACAGTGGCGATTTAATCGTCTCCTTTACGCCGATTCGCCAGCAGTGTCAGTATTTTTGGGAGGCTTTCCCAGCCAGAGATGGGCGCACGACCTACCTGTTTACCTACCTGGATGCCGATCCCCGGCGGCTGGGGCTGAAGGATCTGTTTGAGGAATACTGGGAACTCCTGCCCGACTATCAGCAGAGTGACCGGGAGCAGTTAATCGTCAAGCGGGCCCTGTTTGGCTTTTTTCCCTGCTATCGCCATAGTCCGTTGCGCTATGGCTGGGGCCGAGTCTTACCCGTAGGCGATAGCAGCGGCAGTCAATCGCCCCTGAGCTTTGGCGGGTTTGGGGCAATGATTCGCCATCTGCCACGCCTTACCCATGGTATTGATGAAGCGCTGGCCTGCGATTGTTTAGCGGCGAGTGCCCTGGGCCAGCTACAGCCTTACCAGCCCAACTTATCGGTCACCTGGCTATTTCAACGCGCCATGAGTGTTGGGGTAGAGCAAACCATTCCTGACCAGCAGATCAACACCCTGCTAGCGGCGATTTTTGCCGACATGGCCGACTTGGGAGAGGCTACCCTCAAGCCCTTTTTGCAGGACGTTGTGCAGTTTCCAGCCCTGGCCAAAACCCTGATGGTGACGTCGTTCAGGCATCCTGCCCTGGTAGCCAAGATTATTCCTCAGGTCGGTGGGTCAGCTCTGATTGACTGGCTCGGGCACTACGGTAGCCTGGCCGGTTACCGTGCCCTGGCTCCCCTGGCTAAACTTTTAAGTCCAGCCTATGCTGCACTACCGCCGGTTCAGCGATACTATAGCCATCGTTGGCTAGACGCACTTTCCTATGGCACTGGCCAAGACTATCACGCCTAAATGACCAACTCAGCCTTACCCCGCGAACTTCTCTGCCAGGAGTTACAGAAAGCTCCAGACCAGATCAACCTGGCCAGAGCGGCGCTCTACATTGCCCAGGAAGATTACCCTGATCTGGATATTCCGGCCTACCTGGCCATGCTAGACAGCATGGCCGATGCCCTCCGCCCGCGACTGCCCCAGGAAGCCTATCCCCTCAAAATCCTTCGTGCGATTAACCACTATTTGTTTGAGGAGCTGAATTTTCGGGGCAACACCATTGACTACTATGATCCCCGTAACAGTTTCTTAAATGAGGTGCTGACCCGCCGGGTTGGCATTCCCATCACGCTGTCGCTGGTGTATTTGGAACTGGCCAGGCGGATTGATTTCCCGATGGTGGGGGTGGGTATGCCAGGGCATTTTTTAATTCGTCCCGCCGTGGATGAAATGGCCATTTTTGTGGATCCGTTTTATCAGGGCGAGATTTTGTTTGAGCAAGACTGCCGCGATCGCTTCCAGAACATGTTTGGTGAGTCGGCGCGGCTAGATATGCGCCATCTGGAGCAAATTACCCCCACCGCCTTCTTGGGGCGGATGCTGGCCAACCTCAAGCTGATTTATTTGCAGCAGCGCAATGTGCCCAAGGCCCTGGATGCCATTAATCGAATTTTGTTGATTAATCCAGAAGCGACGTCAGAATGGCGAGATCGCGGCCTGATTTACTACCAGCAGGGTCGTCTTTCAGAAGCCTACTACGATTTACATCGCTATTTGTACGAACACCCTGACGCGGGGGACGCCTTTGAAATTCGACGAGTGCTAGAGCAAATTGAGCGAGTTCAGGACGAACCGTGAAGGTGACCAGCCACGGCTTGCTCGCTCATAATCCTCCCCTGTTTACTCGGCAGCCACGAACTTAAGGTAGTCGTTGGTCAAATCCTTGACAGCAGCGTCGTAGAGCTGTTGCCCGTGCTCAGGGGTGGCCAGGGCTGGGTTAGAGCCCATCCGTCCGTCGGGGTAGTGCTGGCGAAAGTCCGCTGGGTCATAAATGGAATGGCCCGCTGGGGCGACCTGGGGCACTAGCTCTGCCTGTTTGATATGGTCAGGGTAAAGGTACTGGGTCAGCGCTACCTCGCTGGGGGTGGCGTGGGAGCCTTCCTGATCGCCGTATAGTTCCTTCGCCAG
>CAYUBC010000102.1:0-9470 GCA_964442885.1 uncultured bacterium
TTCGAGAATAGCCTGGATTTCGGCCTGGTGCTGGGGCTCAATGTCGTAGAACAGAATGCTCTGGTTAGGGGTTACTCGCATGGGCAGGTTAAACCGCTGCACAATCTCGCGCAGGGCGGTTTTAAGCTGGAGGCCATCGCGATCCACCACCCGGCCATTGTCAATGGGGATACCGACAAACCAGTTACCATCCCCCTGCTCGTGCCAGCCTAGGTAGTCGTAAAACGTCCACTTGGGGAGCTTTTTGAAAGGTTTCAGGGGCTTGCCCAGGTAGGTTTCCACCTGCTGGCGAAAGCGTTCTACACCCCAATCGTGGATCAGGTATTTCATGCGGGCGTGGCGGCGGTTGTGGCGATCGCCATAGTCCCGCTGGGTGGCCACAATCGCCTTCATCAGGTCAAACACATCCTCCTTATCCACGTAACCAATTTCGTCGGCCACGCGGGCAAAGGTTTCTTCCTTGTTGTGGGTGCGGCCCAGGCCACCCCCGGCGAGGATGTTAAAGCCTTTCAAGTTGCCGCCTTTGTCGCTGATTACCACCAGGGTGACATCCTGGGTGTAAACATCCACAGAGTTATCCCCTGGCACCGTTACCGCGCATTTGAATTTGCGGGGCATGTAGTACGTGCCGTAGATCGGCTCTTCGCTGTCATGAAAAACAGTGCCGTTGCCGTTGCGCTGCCGGGCCGCTACCACGTCGGGGTGTTCTTCGGCGGAGAGAAATTTTTCGCCATCCAGCCAAATTTCGTAATACGCCTCGGTTTGAGGCCGCAGCAGGTCGGCAATGTAGGTGGCGTAGTCGCGGGCCAGTTGGTACTCAGGGCGATTTTGATAGGGAGCGGGAGGAGCCATGACGTTGCGGTTGAGGTCGCCGCAGGCTCCCAGGGTAGACCCCAGGCTGCGCACGATGGCGCTAATGGTAGCCTTGAGATTTTTCTTCAGCACGCCATGAAGCTGAAAACCCTGGCGAGTGGTGGCCCGCAGGGTGTGGTTGCCGTATTCGTCGGAGAGGCGATCCAGGGTCAGGTAAAGCTCAGGGGAAATGAACCCGCCGGGGTTGCGAGTTCGCAGCATCATTTGGTAGTCCTTCTCCTGGCCCTTAGCCCGGTGATCGCGGTTGTCCTGCTGGTAGGAGCCGTGGAATTTCAGGATCTGGACGGCGGTTTCAGAGAAACAGTTGGTCTCTTCCAGGAGTTCACTGGCCAGGGGCTCGCGCAGGAAATGACTGTGCTCCTTAATGTCTTCCAGTTTGGAGCGCTTGACCTCCCCAGAGTCAGGTGCAGGGTGGGTGGGCTTGAGAGGAGTCTGAACCATAGCAGCAGAAAGGTTTCCGTTGACATTAAGGGATCCCGCTCCAGAGTCTGGCCGCAGGAAAAATCAAAACTCACTTCAATTCTCCGGTAAGTCGGTCGGAATTGCGGTGAATTTTAACCTATCGTACCATTGGATCCAAATGATTGAGCTATTAGCGATGGAAGTTTACAGCGACCTTAAGTTGCGCTCTCATCCAGCCCAGATCCACGGCACAACAATCTTAAGCCTAGCCCAAAGCCAGGTTCATTTAGGATAAGACTAGGTTTACGGAGGGATGTATGGCCGACGCCATTATGTATCAGGAAGATATGTACGTGGTGCTGATGCCCGGCGAGGCCGAGGTATTGGCTACTCCAGAGGAATTGCTGGAGCAGCTCTCAGCCCTGCTGGCCACCCGCCAAGACAATTTACCCCGCGATCTACAGCGATTTAGCGCCGTACCAGACCAGGCTCGCCATCTGCGCGACACCGCCTGTGAACTGGAGCTACGACCTGGAGAGGCCATGCAGTGGTACGTTGTGAGGTTGGAGAAACGATAGCCCGCCGCCCGACGATCGCCAATGGTGTTGCCAGCGCCAATGGTGTTGCCAGTATCGCCGCCCGGTAATTGCCAATAGTGCCCGTTAATCGCCAATAGTTATGTCCGAAGTTATGTCCGATAGTGCCTTGCCTGCTATGGCTGGATAGTTATGTCCGATAATGCTTTGCCTGCGTTGATTCAGCAGATGTGCCAGCCGGGGTTCTATCCCCATCCGGTGACCGAGCCAATTCGGTTAATGCAAACCCACGTGTCCTACGTTCTGTTGACGGGGGACTATGCTTACAAGGTCAAAAAGCCAGTAAATTTTGGTTTTTTGGACTATTCCACCCTGGCCAAGCGCGAACACTTTTGCCGGGAAGAACTGCGCCTCAACCAGCGCGGGGCGGCACCGCTGTACTTGGACGTGGTGGCGATCGCCCAAGGCGGAAATATCTATCACCTGAATGGCGATGACTTGAAGGACGACAGCCCGGTAGACTACGCCGTCAAAATGGTGCAGTTTCCTCAGGATACGCTGCTCAGTGCGCTCTACGAGCAGGGAGAGTTGACGGAGGCGTTAATCCGCCACCTGGCTGAAACCGTGGCAGACTTTCACCTCCAGGCGGAAACGAACGACTACATCCGCCGCTTTGGCGAGGTCAGTCAGATACGGCACGCCTTTGACGAGAACTATGAGCAAACCCTGGGCTTTATCGGCGGCCCCCAAACTCAACCTCAGTTTGACGAAACCAAAGCCTACACCGATAACTTTTTTGCCACCCAGGGCGATCTGTTCCACCAGCGCATGGCCCAGAACTGGATTCGGGCCTGCCACGGTGACCTGCATCTCAACAACATCTGCTATTGGCAAAACCACCTCTACCTGTTCGACTGTATTGAGTTCAACGAGCCCTTTCGCTATGTCGATGTTATGTACGACGTGGGCTTTGTGGTGATGGATTTGCTGGCTAAGGGCTGTAGCGCCCTAGCCACTGCCTTTTTTAACCACTACGTTGAGCAAACCGGGGACTGGGCAGGGCTACAACTGCTACCGCTCTACATCAGCCGCCAGGCCTACGTGCGGGCCAAGGTGACGTCCTTTTTGTTGAACGACCCAGGGGTGGATGAGGCAGCTAAACAGCGGGCCAGGGAAATTGCGGCAGGCTACTACCATCTAGCCTGGTCTGTGGTGCAGCCCAAGACGGGGTGCCTGTATGTAATGGCTGGCCTCTCAGGTTCAGGCAAATCGACCACTGCCCGTGAGCTGGCTCGCCAAACCGGGGCCGTGCACCTGCGCTCCGATGCCGTGCGTAAACACCTGGCCGGAATCCCCCTCAACCAGCGGGGCGACCAGAGCCTCTACACCCCTGAAATGAGCCAGAAAACCTACGATCGCTTGCTAGACCTGGGGTTAACCCTGGCCCAGGCCGGCTTTACCGTGGTGCTGGATGCCAAGTATGACCGCCAGGCCCTGCGTCAGGCGGCGATGGATCGGGCTGAGGTCACTGGGCTCAATCTGCAAATCCTTTACTGCACGGCTCCCCCAGCGGTTTTAGAAGCCAGAGTGCGGGATCGCTACGGCGACATCGCCGATGCCACGGTCACCGTACTTCAGCAGCAGCACATGGAAGCCTTCACAGAGGCCGAAAATCAACGCCTACAAATCATTGATACAACCGCCGACCTGCCCCCGCAAATAGCCGCTATAGTTAGGGCGTAGGAGCAGACCGGGTGGCGGGATGGCTGTGAGGGCACGGCGGTGAGCAATAAAATCGTTCCATCAGCGCTGAAAATTTGGCTGATTTTCTTATTTGTATTTCTGGCCCTGGGCTACGGCATTATCCTCAGTATTGTGTTTGGGTTTGTGGGGGGCATCGCGGGCGGCACCGTAGCGACCTGGTGGCGCACCCCCGGCGGCGAACCCAAGGAGATAGCCCCACCGGCCCCCCGAAAAACTCTGGCCCGGCTGCCCTTTGGGGGATTTTTTCGACGCAGTCAGCGACGTTTTCCGAGTACGCGGCGGTAGTCCAACGCGATCGGTTCGCATTAGCAGATTGAACTAATTCAATCCACCGGCTTAAGGCGATTGATTTTTAAGGAATGAGCCTATACTCCGGGAATCGAACATTTTTCTTAAGAAACCTGGGTTGCCCCCTGAACAGTCGGCAAAATTGCCCTATGGCAAGACTTTTAGAGGACTGCCAAATGTCAGGTGATCGGTTAATTGTGAGTAAAATCTGGCGATCTTCCCTAAACTGTGCCGTCAATTTCATTATTCCCTGGGGAAGGGTATGTCAGAATGTAAGCGGTTTTTTGCCAACTCACCTAAACCTCTTGGAGTAGGCAGTCACGATGGAATCTGTAGACCTTCTGTATCAATACGCCTGGCTGGTGCCGGTGCTGCCGCTCATTGGTGCGGCCATTGTCGGCACGGGGCTAATTTCCTATAGCCAGACTACTAGCAAGCTGCGGCAACCCGCGGCTATTTTCATTGTCTCCCTGACCGGGGCGGCAATGGTGCTCTCATTTTTAATTTTCTGGAGCCAGGTGCAGGGGCATCCCACCTACACGCAGATGTTTGAGTGGGCCTCCGCTGGCGATTTTCGCATCGAGATGGGCTATGTCATCGACCACCTGGTGGCGCTGATGCTGGTGGTGGTGACTACCGTAGCCTTTCTGGTGATGATATACACCCATGGCTACATGGCCCACGACCCAGGCTATGTAAGGTTTTATGCCTATTTAAGCCTGTTCAGCTCATCCATGCTGGGCCTGGTGGTAAGCCCTAACCTGCTCCAGGTATACGTATTTTGGGAACTGGTGGGGATGTGTTCCTACCTGTTGATTGGCTTTTGGTATAACCGCAAGGCCGCTGCCGATGCCTGCCAGAAAGCCTTTGTCACGAACCGGGTGGGCGACTTTGGCCTGCTACTGGGCATGCTGGGCATCTTCTGGGCCACTGGCAGCTTCGACTTTGCCATCATGGGCGAACGGTTGACCGATTTGGTCAATGGCGGTAGCCTACCGGCCAGCATTGCTGCCATCTTTGCGGTGCTGGTGTTTTTGGGGCCAGTGGCTAAGTCGGCGCAGTTTCCTCTCCACGTATGGCTGCCCGATGCCATGGAAGGCCCCACCCCGATTTCGGCCCTGATTCACGCGGCGACCATGGTAGCGGCTGGGGTGTTCCTGGTGGCCCGGATGTACCCGGTATTTGAGCACATCCCCACCGCGATGACGGTAATTGCCTACACAGGAGCGTTCACAGCCTTCATGGGGGCAACTATTGCCATTACCCAAAACGACATCAAGAAAGGACTGGCCTTTTCCACCATGTCGCAGTTGGGCTACATGGTCATGGCGATGGGGGTTGGCGCTTACAGTGCTGGTCTGTTCCACCTGATGACCCACGCCTACTTTAAGGCCATGCTGTTTTTGGGCTCTGGCTCAGTTATCCACGGCATGGAGGCGGTGGTGGGTCATGACCCCGCCCTGGCCCAGGATATGCGGCTAATGGGCGGCCTGCGCAAGTATATGCCTGTGACGGCCATTACCTTTTTGATTGGCACCCTGGCCATCTGCGGCATTCCACCCTTTGCCGGTTTCTGGTCGAAGGATGAAATTCTCGGCTCCACCTTTGCCGTCAGTCCGGCGCTCTGGGCCGTGGGCTGGCTAACCGCAGGCCTTACCGCCTTCTACATGTTCCGGATGTACTTCTCGACCTTCGAGGGCGGCTTCCGGGGCAACGATGAGGGCATTCGCCGCGACCTGAAGCGGGCCGAACTTCAGCGCATGGGCCTATCCCTTGGGCCTGGCGCTATGAATCCCCAGGAACTTACCCTGGATGCTCCCGGTGATGACCACGATGATCACGGTCATCATGCCTCAGAACCCCACGAATCCCCCTTCTCCATGACCTTTCCGCTGGTGGCCCTGGCCATTCCCTCGGTGCTGGTGGGTCTGGTGGGCACCCCCTTTGCCAACTACTTCGAGGCATTCATTCATCCGCCTGGGGAAGTCGAGGAGATTCTGGAAGCGGCGGAAGCCTTCGACTGGAACGAGTTTCTAGTGATGGCAGGGAGTTCGGTGGCTATCGCTGTCACTGGCATTGTGGTAGCGGTGTTGATGTATCGCACCAAGGCCATTAACCCGGCGGCGATCGCGGAAAAAATCCCCACCCTTTACAACTTCTCCCTTAATCGCTGGTACCTCGACGAAATCTACGACGTGGTTTTCGTGCAGGGCAGCCGCAAGCTCGCCAAGCAGGTGCTCGAAATTGACATCCGCATTGTCGATGGCCTGGTCAACCTGGCCGGTTTCGTCACCCTGATTACCGGCGAAGGGCTGAAGTACCTCGAAAATGGCCGCGCTCAGTTCTACGCCCTGATTGTCTTCGGGGCCGTGCTGGGGCTGGTGCTGTTGTCTGGGGTGACTTAAGTTGCAGGAGGGGGGGGGTGGGTATTGGAGTTTTGAATTTTGAGGTTTGAATTTTGAGTTCGGATTGAATTAAAAACTTAGAACTCAAAACTTAGAACTTAAAGCTTAGAACTCAAAACTTAGGCCTCAAAACTCCCCCCTGCCTCCTCCCAACTCAAAACTTAGACCTCAAAACTTTTCCCGCCTCTCTTCCTTAACCAACACCGCGACAAAAAACACAGTTATGGACCTCGCGACTTTTCCCTGGCTTACAACCATTATTCTTTTTCCATTGCTGGCTTCGCTGGTAATTCCGTTTTTGCCCGATGAGGATGGCAAAACGGTGCGTTGGTATGCCCTGGTAGTGGGCCTAATTGACTTTGTGTTGATTGTCGTGGCCTTCTACCTTAACTACGACATGGGCCAGTCGGGGCTGCAATTGGCAGAAAGCTACACCTGGGTGCCTCAGCTTGACCTGAAATGGTCGGTGGGGGTGGATGGTCTGTCTATGCCCCTGGTACTGCTGACTGGGTTCATCACTACCCTGGCGATTCTGGCGGCCTGGCCAGTTACCCTCAAGCCCAAGCTGTTTTACTTTTTGATGCTGGCCATGTACAGCGGCCAAATTGGCGTTTTTGCTGTGCAGGATATGCTGCTGTTCTTCCTGTTTTGGGAGCTGGAGCTAATTCCGGTTTACCTGCTGCTGTCGATTTGGGGCGGCAAAAAGCGCCTCTATGCGGCCACTAAGTTCATTCTCTACACCGCTGGCGGATCGCTGTTTATTTTGGTGGCGGCCCTGGCGATGGCTTTCTACGGCGACACCGTTACCTTTGATATGCGGCTGCTGGCCGAGAAGGTTTACCCGCTTCGGCTACAGCTCTTGCTCTACGGGGCTTTTCTGGTGGCCTATGCGGTTAAGCTGCCGATTATTCCCCTGCATACCTGGCTGCCCGATGCCCACGGTGAAGCAACGGCTCCGGTACACATGCTGCTGGCCGGTATTCTGCTGAAAATGGGTGGCTACGCGCTGATTCGCATGAATCTGGGTATGCTGCCCGATGCCCACGTCTACTTCGCGCCAATTCTGGTGATTTTGGGCTGCGTCAATATCATCTATGCAGCACTGACTTCCTTTGCCCAGAACAACCTCAAGCGGAAAATTGCCTACTCCTCAATTTCCCACATGGGCTTTGTGTTGATTGGGATTGCCTCCTTCACCAGTCTGGGGTTGAGTGGAGCGGTACTGCAAATGATTTCTCACGGGCTGATTGGGGCAAGCCTCTTCTTTCTAGTTGGGGCAACCTATGACCGCACCCACACCCTGATCCTGCAAGAAATGGGCGGCGTCGGCAAAAAGATGCCCAAGATTTTCGCCATGTTCACCGCCTGCTCGTTGGCCTCCCTGGCGCTGCCTGGGATGAGCGGCTTTGTGGCGGAATTGATGGGGTTTGTGGGCTTTGCCACCAGCGATGCCTACAGCTTTACCTTCCGGCTAGCAGCGGTGATCTTCATGGCGGTTGGCGTTATCCTCACCCCCATTTACCTGCTGTCGATGCTGCGGGAAATTTTCTACGGCCCTGAGAACAAAGAACTTGTGGAGCACGAAATCCTTGTGGATGCAGAGCCTCGCGAAGTGTTCATCATTGCCTGCTTGCTGGTGCCGATCATTGGCTTTGGGTTTTATCCCAAGCTGTTGACCCAAATTTACGATTCCACCACGCAAATCCTCACGGGTCGTATTAATCAGGTCTTTGTGGCTGGGGACGACCCCAACCGGTTGATTACGCCCGTTGCGGCCCTGCCGGTGTTGAAGGCTCCTAGCATCAGCCAGTAGGGTCTGACATCGTTATATAACGGGGTAGGGATGACCTTACCCCGCTATATTTTTTATAGACGACTTAAGTTATGCATTATGGTTGCTTCAGCTGATACCCATGTCTACCCGGTGCTCTGGCAGGGCGACCATCTGGTGTTAATTGACCAACGCCAGTTGCCAGATCGTTACCACATTGTTGCCATTCACCGCTGGGAAGATGTGGTGCAGGCCCTGGAGTCGCGCATTGTGCAGGGCGGCTCGGCGTTGGGCATAGCCGCGGCCTATGGCCTCTACCTGGCCGCCCAAGTTATTCACACCGATGACCCTACAGTTTTGTGGAAGGAACTGTTGGCCATTGGGCAGCAATTCCAGCAAACCCAGCCCAGCAAAGCTCATTTGCAGTGGGCGGTGAGTCAAATGCTCAGCCAGGGCTACCACCCAGAAGCGCCGGTAGAGTCCCTGCGGGAGCAGCTTTTGGCCCAGGCCCAGGCCATGCAGGCAGAGGACTTTGCCCTCTGCCACACCATTGGCGATCATGGTCTAAGGTTACTGCCCATTACGCCAGACCGCCTCACCTTGTTTACCCACTGCAACCACGGAGCCCTGGCCACCTCTGGCTATGGCACGTCTTTGGGCATTGTCCGTTCGGCCTGGCGCGAGGGCCGCTTGGCCAGGGTCTATGCGGGCGAAACCCGTCCCACCCTACAGGGGTCTCGGCTCACGGCCTGGGAATGCTTGCAGGAGGGCATTCCCGTTACTGTGGTCACCGACAGCATGGCGGCCCACTGTATGCAGCGAGGGCTAATCGATGCTGTTTTGGTGGGAGCTGATCGTATTGCCGCCAATGGCGATGTGGTCAGCAAAATTGGCACCTACAGCCTGGCGCTGGTGGCTAAGGCCCACGGTATCCCCTTTTTGGTGGCCGCCCCAGTCTCGACAATTGACTTCAGCAGCCCTTCCGGACAGGCCATTGCCGTCGCTGAGCACGGTGCAGAGGAAATCTACACCATAGGCGAGATGATCACCTCTCCCGATGGATCCGATTTTTATAACCCCGCTTCGGATATGACCCCCGCTGATTTGATTACAGCCATCGTCACCGAAAAAGGTTCAACGGCCCCAACTCAGCTAGCCAGCCTGCAAATTACCTAGCTCTTGGCTTACTCATACCACCCTATCCGGCGATAGAAACGACCGACAGGCCATTACCGGCGATGAATCTACCCCATGGAGGGGACATTTACCCTGGCAGCAAATGCGACAGTTGGCTTCCAGGGGATTTTGCAGCCCCCGTTGTCTGCCCAGGCTAACGTTTTGGCGAATGTAGCCCTCGATCTCCAGTTCTGGTAGGTCGTCCGCAATCAGCAGGGCTTGCTGGGTCTTGAGTTCGCGGCGGGTGAGGTTAAC
>CAYUBC010000103.1:0-2699 GCA_964442885.1 uncultured bacterium
CCCCAACCCTCTGGCGGTGCCAATTGCCGCCAGCCCGGCCACACCCGCCCCAATCACCAGCACCTTGGCCGGGGGCGTTTTTCCGGCGGCGGTAATTTGCCCGGTAAAACAGCGGCCAAACTGGTTGGCGGCTTCAATCACAGCGCGATAGCCCGCGATGTTGGCCATCGAGCTCAGGGCATCCAGCTTTTGGGCGCGCGTAATGCGGGGCACCGCATCCATAGCCAGCACGGTGCCGCCCCCCTGAGCCATCTGCTCCATCAGCTCAGGGTTTTGAGCCGGCCAGATGAAGCTCACCAGGGTGCTGTCTGGTTTCAGCAGGTCGGCCTCATGGCGGTTCAGAGCAGCATGCCACTGGGGCGGGCGCACCTTCAGCACAATATCGGCGGTCTGCCAGAGGCTTTCGGCATCGGGGAGGATGTGGCATCCCGCCGTTTCGTAGGCCTGATCGCTAAAGCTAGCGGCGGCCCCGGCTTGGGATTCTACTAATACCTCAAACCCTAGTTTTTGCAATTTTTTAGCGGTATCAGGCGTAGTAGCTACCCGTTGCTCTCCAGCAAAAATTTCCTTCGGGATACCCACTTTTAACCCAGACGGCACCGACTCTATAGGGTTAACCGCAGAGACATCTTGAGGGGTCGCAATGGTCATAAAGTATTAGTCCTTAACAGGGTGATTTAATGCTTAACAAACGGAAACATAACTACAAGCTCGGTTAAACCCTAGTTAGCGCTTAAGCCAGGATTATGGCATAGGGCGCTGGGGCAGATACGGCCCTGGCAAGACCTAAGGGACAGGAATATACCAATAGATTTAGCTCGAAAGACAGATGACTTTAAGGCTATATGTCTAGATTTCAGGCTTCTTTGCCTTAAAGAAAAGGACTGTTAGGGATCTGCGCAATCGTCCGGATTAACGTTGAAACAGTGGTTGAAACAATAGCTCGTCAGCTCAGAAATTTAGATTGTCTTAGGATTCTCACAACTCGATTTCAACAAATCGCAATGTGACTTGAATCCTCGCTATCCCAGATAGTAAAGGCGACTCTCCGCAATCGGAGGAAAACTTCAAGAATGTTTTATTTGTCTGCAAACAATTACACAAGAGTGAGACGAGTATCAACGTCAGCCGGACTTGAAGAATACCTGAGGAGGAAGGCGATTCAGGCGAGTTGCTGAGCCGCCAGGGCGATCGCCGCCGGGTAAATCTGGTGTTCTTGAGTTTGAATCCGGGCTTGCAGCGTCTCTGGGGTATCGTCAGGCTGCACGGGCACAACCGCCTGCATGATGATCGGGCCGCTATCGACCTGGAGTTCCACACGATGCACCGTACAGCCCGATAGTTTGACGCCAGCGTCCAGCGCTTGCTCTACCGCCCGAATGCCCGGAAAGCTGGGCAGCAAACTGGGGTGAATATTCAGCACCCGGTTGGGAAAGGCATCAATCAACACCTGGGTAACGCAGCGCATCCAGCCAGCCATAATTACCCAGTCGGCTCCGTAGGTTTGCAGGGTAGTGATGATGTCTTGGTCGAGGGCTTCGCGGCTGGGGTAGAGGCGATGGTTGAGCAGCACCCTGGGTAAACCCAGACATTCGGCCCGTTCTACAACCTGAGCCTTGGGGTTGTTGTAAACCACTACCTGAATTTGGGCCTGCAAGTCTCCCCGCTGGATGGCCGCCGCAATGGCCTCCAGATTACTGCCTCGTCCAGAGGCCAAAACCCCCAGTTGCAAGGGAGCCTGGAAGCGCGGCCAGGGAGCGGGCAAGGGGGGAGAAATCAGAGCAGACTGAGGATTTAGCATGCCAGGGACTCGGCTTTACTCATCTAAACAAATCGGCTACGGCTTATCCTACCTGGGGATCAGCAATGGGTGTAGGATTGCGAAGGCCATGCTGTAGGGATAACTCGCCCTTAACCAGGGCTCAACTGGGCCAATAGCGTGTAGCATGCTCTAATTAGCGTTTGGTTAAACCCTTCAAACGCTAGATATTGATTTTCTGCCGACTGGCAGAGGTGACTATGCTCAAGTTCTTCACCAAATCTGACTACCTGCTGCGAGAGACACTGCTAGGTTTACGGCGCGGGGGCTGGATGAACTGGGCCGCCATCAGCACTATTACGGTGCTGCTGTTTTTGTTTGGCATCAGTCTGCAATCGACCTGGCAGCTGGAGCGGTTGCTGAACCAGTTTGGCAGTCAGCTAGAGGTTTCGACCTATCTGCAAAGCGGCTTTCAGGCCAGCGACATGCAGCCTGCGGTTGAGGCGATCCCCAATGTGGTAGCGGTGACGCCAGTGACTAAAGAAGAAGCCTGGGCCACCTTGGTGAAGGACTTGGGCATGTCAGATATTGAAGGGGCAACGGCGCAACTGAAGGGCAATCCCCTGGTGGATGAACTCAAGGTTAAGGCAAAGGATTCTGAGTCGGTACCGGCGATCGCCACTCGCCTACAGCAGATGGAGGGGGTGGATGAAGTCCGCTACGTGGATGAAGCCGTTACCCGGTTGGCCCAGCTCAACGATGGCCTGCGCTGGGCCAGCGCCTTTGTAATTGCGATTTTGACCCTCACTGCCACCGCTGTCATTACCACCACCATCCGGCTGATTGTGCTGGCCCGCCGCCGCGAAATTGAGGTCATGCAGCTGGTGGGTGCCACCCGCGTCTGGATTTATCTGCCCTTTATTCTGCAAGGAGCTACCTT
>CAYUBC010000103.1:2709-9467 GCA_964442885.1 uncultured bacterium
CTACCTTTGGCATTGCCGGGGCGGCGGTCGCCTGGGCCTTGCTATTTGGGGTGCAAAAATTCCTGATCGAAGTCGCCTCCCAGCAGGCCGACTTTATCCAGTTTCTCGCCCAGGGACTCAGCCTTACCTCCCAGCAACTGCTGATGCTACCTGCTGCGCTCATGGGTCTAGGCACCCTGGTGGGGCTAATGGGCAGCTTGTTTGCCGTGCGTAAATTCTCGCTGCGGTAGGATCAAGTTTTACAAGCCGAAATCTCATCCCGTAGGGTGCATTCGCAACGCAATGCACCTGCCCAGCGTCAGCCCAGGAAACATCATGGTCGTCGATCCTAAGCACATCGCCTATTGGCAAAAAGTCGTGTCTCAACAACAAGCCACCCAACAGCGAGCCAAGCAACAAGCCTGGCAGGAGGTTGAGGCCATTGCCCAGCGGCTACGCCAGCAATTTGGGGCAAAGCGGATTATCGTGTTTGGGTCGTTGTTGAGCGATCGCTTCGGCGATGACTCTGACCTGGATATTGCGGTCGAACCTATCCCCAAGGCCCAGTTTTTTGAAGCCGTAGCGTCAGTGAATGAATGTAGCCAGCGCTGGGTCGATCTTAAACCCTTAGACGAGTTGGAACCGTATTTCAAGCAGCGGGTGCTCGACACCGGCTTAGAAATCTATGGGCCAGATTAGCCCGGCTCAACTACGGGCCTTAGCCGCCGATATTGAGATGGAATTAGATCGCCTGGAGCGGCTGACCCTAGGAATTGTGCAGGTGAAAAACGCGATTAGCCAGGAGCCTCAGCGAGCCGATTTGTTTTACGAGAACCTTTGGTTAAAAGCCCTGGCCGGAGAGTGATTTTGCCGCTCTTACCCTCATATCCGAAGAAGCAATTTCGGGTTATAGAGCCAACTCTAACCAGTAAAATAGAGGCTTACTCTACCGGCTCTCGGCCATGCAAACCCAAGATCGTCCACTGCCCGTTCCCCCCGCTGGCTTGACCTACCCCAGTCGGCAAGCCAGTGTCAGCCGCACCACCGGGGAAACTGATGTGCAGGTCATCCTGAATTTGGACGGTAGCGGCCACTGTGCAGCCAAAACGGGGATTCCCTTCCTCGACCACATGCTGCACCAGATTGCCTCCCACGGGTTAATTGACCTGGAGGTGCAGGCCACGGGGGACATTGAGATTGACGACCACCACACCAACGAAGATGTGGGCATTACCCTGGGCATGGCGCTGCATAGGGCCCTGGGCGATCGCAAAGGCATCACCCGCTTTGGCCACTTCATGGCCCCGTTGGATGAGGCTCTGGTGCAGGTGGCGCTGGACTTTTCTGGGCGTCCTCACCTTAGCTATGGCCTGGAAATTCCTACCCAGCGGGTAGGCACCTACGATACCCAACTGGTGCGAGAATTCTTTGTAGCTGTCGTCAACCACAGCCAGATCACCCTGCACATCCGCCAGCTCGATGGCATTAACTCCCACCACATCATTGAAGCCACTTTCAAAGCCTTTGCCAGAGCCATGCGGATGGCGGTGGAGGTCGATCCTCGGCGGGCGCATTTAATTCCCAGCTCGAAAGGGGTGTTGTGATAGTAGGAGAGAAAGACTTCCGAGTTCTTGAAAAAACCGGAAATCTGGCGGCGAGCAACCGAGATCTCTGGTTTTGCCAAAAACTACTGTATACCCATCAATGGGGAGTTGAAAACGCCTGTTTGCCCTCCCCTCGGGTGCATCCCACCGTTGCAAGTTACCCCTCATCCCCCATTTCCCTCTCCCATTGCTGGGCAAGGGAAATGGGGTGAGGGGCAAAATGGGATACCCAGTAGCCCGGAAGGCAAAGGGCAACCGGCAACTTCACTTAAAGGGTCGGGCTCGTTTTATTCGTGGTACTCGTACACTAAAGTCCGTTGGGGCAATGGGTTCAATGTCGGGGTCGTCGCCACCGATTTGGTTAGCGCGGATAATCCATACCGTAGCGCCCAGTTGTAGAAAGATCATCGCTATCACATCGTGGGCCAGGCGGGGCACGGTAGAGCGCCAACTGGCCAGGGTGTTAAGCATCGTTTGACCGGGGGTTTCGCCAACAAACTGGCCCAGGGTGAGTTCGCCAGTTCGCCAGTCTTTGCGGCTAAAGCCCAGGGGTTGCAAGTTGCACTCCAGGGATTTAAGTAGATCCATCAGCAGCCGGAAGCGCTGGGTTTGTTCGTAGTCAGGATGTTCGCGTAGCCACTTCAGCATCAGGGGATTGAGCTGGAATTCTGCTGCTAGGCGGTTGAGGGCGGTGAGTAGGGCTTGCACCGAATCCTGGACGCAGGAGTTGACCGGGCTCACCGACGTAGTGCCGGTGCCATCGCCAATGCGGTAGCGGGCGGCCATCACATCTAGCTCCCGAATCAGCCGGTTCATGGGGGAAAAGGTAACGCCATCGAAGTCGTAGTCTTCGGTAAAGGGGGGGAACTTAATCAGCACATGGGCCACGGGCCGAAAGCCCACCCGCCCGTACTGGCGATCGCCCATAAATCGCGTCCACCCTACTGACCCAGCAATTACGGCCTCTGGGCTGTGGGTAAAGATCTGGCGATACTCCAGCTCAAACCGCAGTCGCTCGGTGAGCGGCTCGCGAAGAACCTGGGCCAACCCAAAGGAAAAGTGGCCAAAATACATCCCGGCAACGGCTCCAGCCTCTTTCTTGTGGCCGCCAATGCCACCGTAGACCTCCATCAGCAGGGCCCGGTCGCCCGCCTGCCAGACCTGCTGGGGGGCGGGGATCGGTACCGCCTCTGCTGCCACCAGCGGCAACAATAGGGTGTTGATGACCTGGCCTTTTTGCTCGCGGGTACCCTTCCAATAGTCGAAGTTGATGTGGTGGACGGTAGCCTTTTGGCCGGTGATGACGAGGTCTGCGGTCAGGTCAAACAGGTGGTAGGGCGCGATCGCCTGCACCACAAACTCCCCCTGGGCGTTGAGGGCACCGTAGATGTACCAGCCGTCCCGGTTGAGGGGCGATCGCTCGATGTGGCGAGTGGTGGATTGGTAGATATCGTCCCGGTTGGGGATGATGGGAGGAAATTGCACAACCTCCTCTGGCCCGTCGAATGCCCCTGTGGCTTTGTGGTAGTGGCGCACCCGAAAGCGGTCATCCCCGACTGGCCCCAAAATTTGCACCAGGCCGTAGTAGCGCCCGGTAATATGCACTGGGTCGGCTTCAATTAGCAACCGGGGGGCTCGGCCAGGGGCTTCCACCACCTGCACTGGCTCCGGCAGCCGCACCGTGACATCATCTATGGGGTGGGCACCGGCAATGGATTCCAGCGGATCCACTAGGGGCCAGTGGTTGATGCGGTCGGGATGGACAACCCCATTGCGCTGGCTGACCTGCACCTGTTCGGCAAAGTCCACATCCATCCGGACCAACTCAACGTAGGCCTGCACCTGGGGAGCATTCTGCCACTGCAAGCGCAGAATTTGCCCAACCAGATGGGCGTAGGCCAGCGGCGCGTGGTGAACTTCAAAGTAAATAAACCGCTCGGGCTCTCGCTCCCTCAGGGCTGGGAGAATTAGCCGTCCCAGCCAGGAACCCAGGGGCTGATAGCAATCTGGCTTCGGCACCGGCCCCACGGGATAGTACTCGACTCGATTGAAGGGGGCCGCCAGGTACCTCTCGTAGTTGCTGGGGCGAACGTAGTCCTCCCGGTTCAGCCCGGTGCGGAGCCAGTCTTGCAGCAGAATGCCGGTGACGATATCGATGGTTTGCTGCAAGTGGCTACGGCCATCGGGCAAAAAGGCGTTGGCTCCCATCGGCCCATCCTGGTCGCTGTGGGCTACGTCCCCCAGGGAAATAACCAGGATGCGGCCCCGTCGCTTGGCCATATTCCAGTTGGAGAGTAGGGCCAGGGGCCAGCGGGCCGGGAAATAGAGGGCGGCAGACTTGGCCACTGGGTCGCGATCGCCCACCAGGTGATACAACCGCTCAATCTGCATAGCGCCGGTGTTGCCGCTAATCACCCCAGCGATGGAAATCACCTGAATCGGGGCTCCCGTAGCCTGGGCCAGGTAGCGGGCTGAGCCCATCGACATCTGCCCGCCGCCGCTAAAGCCAATGAGCGTAATTGGGGTGCCGCTGCCGGGTTGGTAGCCATGAAACAGCAGACTATCGTAGAGCACCTGGGCCAGGCCCCGGTTTTGCAGGGTGCCGTAGCGGGCATCGGCAGACACCATCACCGCAAAGATGTTGCGAATGTTGACGATGAAGCCAATCGGCAGGCGCGGCACAGCAGATTTGAAGTTATCCACCAGTTGCCAGACCCAGGCAAACAGGCCGTCGTCGGTAAGCTGGCGATTGCTCACCGAGTAGGGGATGATGCCCTTGACCACTAGCACGTTGGGCGGCAGGGCCGTAGCCAGACCATCCAGAAACCGCTGCACTTCGGGCAGGTAACCGTGGGTGCCCTGGTTAATGCCATCTAGATAGGTGACGTAGCAGGCAATTTCGGTGTCCCTGGGCGGCGGGTCAATGACGACGCCGGGGTTAAGGGGGCGTTCTTTTTGCCACCCAGCCCACCAGCTCATGGACTCCAGCGGCGTCAGCAAAATCGCCACGCCTATTGCCACCAGGATGACAACGGTCAGGTTAATGAGCAAATTGGCGGTTTCATCCAACGCTTGCAGCCACAGGTCGCGCCCTCTGGCCGAAGTCGTAACAATACCGGTTAGCGCAAAGGCAACCAAGGCCAGAGCCGCCAACCGCCACAACCGCCGCGACGAGCCACCCTGGGCACCGTCGCTCTCGGCCTCGGCCCAGGTAATCTCTGAGGCCGATTGAGCCGGTTGGCTGGCATCGTCCAACCACTCGTTAAGCTCGGCCCAGTCGGTAATGAGGGGGAACCCAGCGGATTTAGTCTTGATCCACCGGGTGATTTGGGCCAGGGGCCGCCCCACCGTGCGCTGCCCCATCTGCAAGACCAGCCAGCCACCTCCAGCCGCAATGACAGACCGCCAGAGGGTCAAGCCAGTGGTATTTCGCAGACCTAGCAGAATCGACAGCAGCGTCCAAATCGACAGCACCGCTGAAATGGGCATACCAAAGTAGGGCAGCGCCGCTAAAAAGCCCAGCATTTTGGGGGCATAGCAGAGGGCCAGGGCAAAGGCCAAGCCATAAACCGGGATATTAATTTTGAAGACTAGCTCCACCACCAGCCAGATACTCGCTACCCAAAACAGGTAGGTGATCGCAAAAATTAGGGCCGAGGTAATCAGACTCAGCACAAAGTTGAAGGGTTTAACCCGGTTGGCAAACAGCACAATGCTCTGGCCAATGCCCTCTGATAAAGCCGCCAGCAGCAAAACCAGCAGGGCTATCCAGGGGCCGTAGGTGGCGTCGGCCAGGTTGGGGAATAGAGCGGGGCTAATGCTGAGCGCATCGCCCACCAACTGCCAGAATTGTTCACGAAAGGAGCTTGCCATGCTGCTTGACAACCTGAGAAGCAACTGACTCACCCTACCACTGCCGTCGATAATAATGCTCTACGTAGCGTTTAATCTGCCGACTCATGCGGCGAATGCCCTCCTTCTCATCCCGGCGGATGAAGGGCAAAAATACCTGAGACAGCAGACCCGACATGCGCTCCTGGTGGATGTATTTGGTGCGGTTAGGGCCAATATCCTCTAGCTCAAAGACGTGTTCGCTTCTAAATCCGGGCACCTTGGCCATCCAGCGCAGGCAGCGGTTGGTCTGCATCACCAGCACCCGGGGCTGAAATTCGGTTTCGTCCTCCCCTTCAAGGCGTCGCAGAGCCAAAAAAATTTCGCCCCCCTGGCGCATGGGTCGGCTGGGGTCGCAGTCGTAAAGAAAGGTGTTCCAGCGGTGCCATTCTTCCTTCCGCACCAGGGCATCCCAAACCGCAAAGCGGGGTGCGTCGATGGTGATTTCACTATACAAGCTCGGCATGGCAATAACAGGGTGACGACAGATGAGGGGAACCGTGCACCAGTAACAGACGTTACCTCTATCTTCACACAGACTTATGAGGTCTTGGCGTATAACGACGGGAATTAGCTTTACTATTCCTCCATACAGCCCGTTTATACAGCGATAGTCTCAAGGTTTCGGCATGGCAACTCTTACCCACAACCCCAGTTACAGTCTCAGTCTGCGGCTTAGAATTCCCAATCGGGCTGGAATGCTGGCCCGCGTTACCCAGGCCATTGCCGAAGCCGGGGGCAACCTGGGGGATTTTTCCCTGGTCAGCCGTACCCGTAAGGATTTAATTCGCGTCCTCCACGTAGATGCCTCCAGCGAAGAGCACGTGGAGGATATCGTTAAGGCGGTGAAGACCGTCGAGGATATCGAGATTTTGGAGATTTGCGATCGCACCTTCCAAATTCATGAAGGCGGCAAAATTAGCGTCGAGAGCAAGCTGGAACTGAGCAATCAGGACGATCTGGCGATGGCCTACACGCCAGGCGTAGGGAGGGTTTGCCAGGAAATTGCCGAACACCCCGACCGGGTGTTTGACCTCACCATTAAGGGCAACACAGTGGCCATTGTCACCGATGGCAGCGCCGTGCTGGGCCTGGGCAACCTAGGGCCAGCGGCCGCCCTGCCGGTGATGGAGGGTAAGGCGCTGCTGTTCAAAAAATTTGCCGGGCTGGATGCCTTCCCCATCTGCCTGGATACCCAGGATGCCGATGCCATTGTCACCGCTGTGAAGCAACTGGCCCCGGTGTTTGGCGGCATCAACCTGGAAGACATCAGCGCCACCCGCT
>CAYUBC010000104.1:0-9416 GCA_964442885.1 uncultured bacterium
CCAGGGTACCTTGCGCTTTATGGAATTCAATCAACTCAGTAACGTTGACGTTGCTAACCCCATCCCCGTAGGTAAAGCAGAAGGGTTCATTACCAAGATATTCCCTGACTCGCTTCAAGCGGCCGCCGGTCATGGTGGCTTCGCCTGTGTCAATTAACGTCACTTTCCAGGGTTCAGCATTACCACTATGCACATTCATTTGGTTGTACCGAAGGTCAAAAGTGACATCGGACATGTGTAAGAAATAGTTAGCAAAATATTCTTTAATCACATAGCCTTTATAACCACAGCACACGATAAATTCGTCTACACCGTGGGCCGAGTAAGTTTTCATAATGTGCCACAGAATAGGCCGACCACCAATTTCTACCATTGGTTTTGGCCTGACGCTGGTTTCCTCACTCAACCGAGTTCCTAAACCACCGGCTAGAATAACTGCTTTCATAAAAACCTCTGGAGGATGAAATTAACTCTAGAATGTCCTGATACTTAAGTTGAAACCATTAGGATGAATTTATGCTAGTAGCATCGCACCCCAACCAAGCCCCTTAACCCAACCAAAGGTTCCAGGTAATGAGCCTTATCAGACTCCGGAAACCCGATTATTTAGAAACCCCGATTTGCCTGTTTCCTGAAGTCCTTAAATCATCAAGATAGCCGCTAACTAACCAACTAAATGCTCATTTGACTACCCTTTCCCAGCTCAGGAACATAACTTTAATCAATGAAGTCAGCTTAGCAAGGTCGTGTCATACAGGCATGAGCGATAGGTAAAATCACTGGATTTCTCTGTGAAAAACCGATAAACCCCTAGGGGATAAGACGGAACGCTATAGTTATTCCCGGTTTAGCAGGGATTTTTAACATGGGACATCAGCAGAGACAATGTCCGATAGATGATGGCAGGAATTGGGGCTGGTACTGAAAGTAGGCGTAGCGATGGACAAAGCCTGCGCGCCCATCGGAAGATTACCGGCTGGACACGGGCAAGGCCCTTTGCCCTGCCTACTCGTAAGATTGCTTGATGAGCACGGGCAAGGCCCTTTGCCCATCAGACGCAGATATCCCTGTGCCAGGTGTATGGTTTACGTTTTTCGCGTCTCGTTCTCCCCTAGCCCGTATTCCGCATCCCGGCGGCAATGCCGTTGATGGTCAGCAGCGCCCCACGCAACAGCTCGCCCTGGCTGTAGCGTGAGCGGATAATTCCAGTAGCGGCCTGGTCTTTGTATTGCCGCAGCCGTTTGAGCAGAGCCACCTGCAAAAAGCCCAGGGGCACAATGGTGCCGTTGCGGAGGTAAACCGAGCGCTGTAAATCGGGGTCGCTGTCGAGCAGGCGCTCGTGGCCAGTAATTTGCAGCACTTTGGCACGGGTCAGGTAGAATTCTTCAGAAATTTGGGTAAAGAGCGCGGTAAATCGCTCCAGATCATCGGGGTTAGAGAGTTCGCGGACGTAGTGCTCGGCAATTTGCAAATCCACCTTGGCCAGGGTCATTTCCACCTTGGAGATCACCATCTTGAAGAAGGGCCACTTGTGGTAGAAATACCGCAGCAGTTTCAGGTGCTCTTCGGGAGCTTCCTGCAAAAAATCCTCCAGGGCGGTGCCTACGCCGTACCAGGAGGGCAGCAAAAAGCGGGCCTGGGTCCAGCTAAACACCCAGGGAATTGCCCGCAGGCTGCTGAGATCCTTACGCCCCCCACGCCGAGCCGGACGAGAGCTAATCTGAAGCTGACTAATTTCCTGAATTGGCGTGACCTGGTGAAAAAAATCGACCAGGTCGGGCTGTTCGTAAATCAGTTCACGGTAGTGACGCCGGGAACGGGCCGCCAGTTCTTCCATGGTGGTGTTCCAGGGCTTGATGTCGTCGAAGCTGTTGCTTAGAATGCTGGCCTGCAACACCGCAGTGGTGACGGTTTCCAGGTTGTAGAGGGCCAAGTCAGGCAGGTTGTACTTGGAGGCCAGCACTTCTCCCTGCTCGGTAATTTTGATGCGGCCTTTAATGCTGCGTCCTGGCTGGGCCAGAATCGCCTCGTAGGCTGGGCCACCGCCGCGCCCCACTGAGCCACCCCGTCCGTGAAAAATTCGTAGCGCTACCGAAAAGCGATCCGCCATTTCCTGAAGCGCCTGCTGGGCCTTGTGGATTTCCCAATTGCTGCTCAAGAAGCCGGAATCTTTGTTGCTGTCGGAGTAGCCCAGCATCACCTCTTGCAGCGGCACCGGCGGCGGCCCCGCCGTATCGGCCCCAGGCTGGGACTGGCTGGCCCGGCCCCGCAGCAGGTTCAGATAGAGGGGAATCTCAAACAGCTCGCCCATGACGGCGGGAGCCCGCTGCAGGTCTTCCACGGTTTCAAACAGGGGTACAGGCTGAATGCTGCTGAGGCCAGTGGCCGGATCGTACAGCCCCGCTTCCCTGGCCAGCAGCAGTACTTCCAGCAGGTCGCTAACGTGATGGCTCATGCTAATCACGTAGCTAAAGCAAATATCTGGGCCAAATTCCTGGTGAAGCTGGCGCACCATACGCAGGGTTTCTACCGTTTCGCGAGTTCGGTCGGAAAAGGGCAGCTCACCGGGAATCAGCGGTCGTCGGGTTTTTAGCTCTGACACTAACCAGGCGGTTTTTTCGGCCTCAGACAGTTCGCTGTAGGGCCGGGGCAGCACCTGAAGGTACTGAGTAATTTCGTCCAGAGCATCGGAGTGGCGGGAACTTTCCTGGCGGAAGTCAAGCTGGGCCAGGTTAAAGCCAAAAATCTCGGCCTGGCAAATCAGGGTATCCAGTTCTTCGCAGTGCAGGCCCGTGGCCTCCAGGTTGCGCTGAATTAGCCGTAGCTCAGCCAGAAACTCACTGCCGTCGCGATACACGGTAGAGGTAGTAGGGTCGGTATAGCGCTCTGTCAACCGATCACCCTGATAGAGTTCAAGACTACGTTCGTGGGTATTTTTGAGCCGTTGCTGAATGTAGGCCAGCTTCAGGCGGTAGGGCTCCTGTCGGTAGCGAATAGCCAGCCGGTCGTAGACCTCCGGCATTTTTACCTGGTCTTGCTCCAGGGACTCCAGCAGTTCGGGCAATACCTCGCTCCAGTGCAGCGAGAGGCTGAGTAATTCGATCAGGCGCTCGATCGAGCCGATATATTTATTGAGCACCAGGTTGCGCTGGTAGCAGGCGGTTTTCCAGGTCACATCGGGGGTAACGGAGGGGTTGCCGTCCCGATCGGCCCCGACCCAGGAACCAAACCGGCAGAAGCGATGGCGGGGTGGGTCAAGCTCGGCGAAGGTGGTGGCGATCGCCCGCTCAAACCGCTTGTAAAGCTGCGGTAAGGTGTCAAACAAGACGACCTGGAAGTAGTGCAGGGTATAGTCCACCTCGTCCAGCACTGAGGGTTTGAACTGGTGCAGTTCATCCGTGCGCCACCAGAGGCGAATTTCCTCGGTGAGCTGGGTTTTGAGGGCTTCAATTTCCCAGGAGGAGGTCAACCCCAGGGTTTGGGCGCTTTCCTCAGCCTGATCCATTTTGCGCAGCAGGTTAGCAATGCGGCGCTGCTTATCACGGATGGTGTGGCGCACAATTTCCGTCGGGTGGGCGGTGAAGACCAGGCGCACGTCGAGCTGATCAATCAGGTTTTGAATCAGTTGGGGCGGTACGTTCAGCCGCTTCAGGGTAGGAAACAGCCAGTGGAAGGTGCCAGCCTCCTTGCGCAGGCTGGCGGGGTCAGTCACGCTACGATGCAGCAGGTCAGCCTGAAATAGATGCCCATTGGGTTCTTCTCTGCCCAGGCCGCTAGCGCTGTCGCCGCCACCGCTGAGCTGGCCAAGCTCAGGCCCCTGACTCCCCCATTGGGCCAACTCTGAGGTCTGGTAAGCCGCCCGGTACTGCTGCTGCTGGCCCCGCTGTTCGTAATGTTGTTCAACAATATTGATTAGCTGAAAGTAGAGGGCAAAGGCGCGGGAAGCCCGAATGGCGTCCTCCAGATCCAGAGCTTCCACCACGTCTACCACCGCCTTGACCCGGGCTTCGTCCGTGGTAGGGGCCTGGCCTTCGGGAGAGCACATCTGGCGAAGCTGACGCAGCAGCGCCAAAAGCTCTGGCCCACAGGCGTGCTCCAGTACGTTGCCCCAGAGGTCTTCCACCACACGCAGCCGGTGCCGCAGAAAGAAATCCTGGGTGGACGCAGGGGGCGGTAACATAGTCGGTGCTCCAGGCCCAGGGGCCTGGGTAGTCGGCAGAGTATCTCCAGAGGGGTGCAGCGTTGAGCTCATGGGTTTGGCCAGCAGAGAACAGCGATATCGCAAAAATACTATAGGATTACCCCGTCGAGAAGAAGTTTACGGGAACAGAGAATCTAAAATTGTTACGTCTGCTCGAAATTTTGCCGCTACTGGGCTGAGCCTTGACCTAGCCCGTAGATGCAGCCGCCGGGTTCTCCCCCAGGCCCAGGTGCACAGCCGACGTGGATGGCTAGCCTGTCTGGCCAAGAGCCAAGTTAGAATTCATCCCCATCTGTAGCCGCCTGGTGAATATTGAGATTTGGCAGCCGCTCCCCCTGCAACAATTGCTCGCTAACCAGGCCAACCTGCACCAGGGCATCGGCCAGCGACCGCGATACCAGCAAACCTACCAAGACCGGCGGCACCAGAGCGCTTAGCAGCCAATCTGTGGAGGTGGTTGGCGAAACCCCAGCGGCCACCGGAGTAGACGTTAGCCCACTTTGGGGTTGATCCTGTCGCCATAACATTACCGGCAGAGACATACACACCATGAGCACAAACCATAGAGCTAAGGTCACTCGACTATGATAACGGTTGAGTTCCCTCTGAGATGGAGCCCCGGCTGTGTAGCTGGCCGTTACCTAGCCTGGCCCCAAGCTAGCCCGCCAGTGGCTAGAATTGCTAAGTGCAAATTTACCATCACCCATCCGGGCTGCTGTCACTCACCCGGCTCAAAAAACCGTTCCTGATTAACAAACGATTTCTATCCCGATACATTGCCCCCAATTGCGTAGACTGAGATATGCTTCACTGCTATAGCTACTTTGGCTCCAGCTTGGCCTGACTGGCCACCCAATCTGAGGGCGGTATCGGCAGGGTCAAGCCCTGGGTTCATGGCTACCGATAGCCTTCTCTATAGCAGAGCCGGATTAACGGGTTACCAATGAGTACCATAGGTAAGTAGAGCTACCTACAATGGTTGGCCATTTGCAAACTATAGAATAGGGCTTTGGTAGCGTATTGTATGACGATAGGCAAGCCAGACAGGTGGAGTGGCCGTTAGCAGGTGGTGAAAAAACTGTCTTGGCTTAAGGTTGAAGGTTAGTTGAAGTCTATGCCTGCTTCTGTCTCTAAGTCTTACGCTGTGGCTGATGTTTCGGCATCAGACGTTTTGACCTGGCTAAAAAAGAGCCTCGGTTGCCCGGAGTCAGAACTCCACACCAAGCTGCGAGGCAACATCTTACACCTGCTGGTTGAAACCCCTGAGCCGCTGGTTCAGGGCACCGTGCTGTTGAAACTGGTACGAGCCCTGCTGGATGATCGCAAGCACGGACGACTTCAGCACGCCTATCCCCAGGTCTACCAGATTTACCTCTACAGTCGGCTCACCGGCGAGGCCAACCCAGAATGGACAGCCCCCCTCTACCTCAACCGGCTGGAGCGGCATCTGGCCCAGCTAGTGCTGGAAAGCCAGGATGAGGCTGACTTAAAGGCGGCCCAGTCCTTGCTGGCTGACTATGCCCAAGACCATCCTGACCTGCTCAGCGGCAGTGAGGGCGGCGGCGCTATGGTGCTGTCAAATCTCAGCCTGGCCCGCAAGGGCGACCCAGATGCCATTGCCTGGTACCTGAGCGAGACCCTCAGCGCTCTAGATGTGGGGGTCTGGGTCAGTATCAAGGCTATTCCCGGTACGGCCCACCTGCGCCGGAGCGCTATTACCATTGACGATGCCCCGGCAGAGATAGCCGCTCAGCCTCCAGAGTCAGCCGACGATGAGGTTGGAGATACGACTATTCCTCGTCTGTGGATTTTGTGTGAGGCTACCTACAGTCCTGACCCATCGCTAATTGCGCGGCCTACCGCCGAGCGGCTGCGCATGCTCAACCTGACGCAGTTCAAGGATGCGGTGCTGCTGCTGCAGGTGCGGGGCGAGAGCAAGCCCGACTGGAGCCTGCGCATCGACCTGACGCCGCCCGAAGAAATGCTGCGGGAATGGGCCCGCTGGGGCGATGTCGATGCGTTGGAACGCCTGCTGAGCGCTGCTGTAGCGGCTCACCACGCGGTAGTGGAGGCAGAATCCTCTAACCACACGCTGCATCTCATCTGTAAGCCTCAGTTGGGTGAGCGGGCCTCTCAACTTACGGAGATGGCCCTGGCGAAAGTCCCCTTGGTGGACACCCTAACCACCATCCTGGAAGATTTAGCCCCCCAGGGCATTCAGCGGGCGGTCGTTTATGGGCAGCCCACCGAGGTGGAAGCGGCCCCCGCCTGGGTGGAATATCTCGATTTGCCCGCAACTCACCATCAGGCCCTCGCCGATACCCCCGAATATCTGGGGCAAACCGGCGACTTGCCAGCTATCGCCTTTCTGTTAACCCGCCAGCTCAACCCCAACCTGGACGATCGCCTGGCTACCGGCGGGTTACGGGTGCAGCTGCTGTGTCGCGATCAGCTGCTCCACGTTATGGTAGACAGCCCGTTGCCGCCTCAGCGCCGTCTGGTAGCGCCGTTGGTTCACGACTACCTGCGCAACCTGAGCCCGGTAGGCATCGAGGGGGTACGCATCTACGGGCGTCGTTCTGGGCAGTCCAAGCCAGCCTGGAGCTATGGCCAAGACTTTTTAGCCCGCCATCGGCTGGTGCCGGAAGCTACGCCAGAATTTACCGCCTCCGATGCCTACGTCAACGAGCTACTGGTGCGGCCCGATGGCCCGATTATGTCCACAGAGGTCGAAGCGGAGGCCGACACAACTGTCCTGGCTCTCTGGTGGCAGGAACAGGTGGATCGCTGGCGGGGGCGATTGGTGCGATCGCATCTCTTTACCAGCCAGGCCAATCCCACCCTGCTGGAAGCCGTTGCCGACTCTTCTCGGGCCGACCGGGTGAAAATTGCCCTGGTTTGGGCCGCCGTCGGACTGCTGGCGGCCCTTCAGATAGACTGGCTGCTGGGCCAGATCCTCACCCCACCCAGCAACTCCGCCAAAGCCGAGCCTTTGGCCACCAACGGCCCTGCCCCTGACCGTGGCGATGGGCCAGTGGATGGCTTTGAACAGGCCCTATCGGAACTGAACTGGCCCAATGGGAACGGCGACCCTGGGCAAGACGGCTTTGTTGGCTCTCCAGACAGCGCATCCCCAGGTGACCTGGCCACCAGCCCCACCCAGCCCCTGGTGGCCTTAGACGAGTTGGTCGAGGCTTCCCCCTTCTCCACCTTTAATAGCCAGCAACTCAATGAAAAGGTCGCCCTCTATAGCCAACAATTAGAAACCTCTGGCCCAGCAGATGTCATGATTGTGGGTAGTTCCAGGGCGCTGCGGGGGGTTGACCCAGTCGCCCTGCGCAAGGAACTGGCCGCCATGGGCTACGACAACGTCAGCATCTTCAACTTTGGCATTAACGGTGCCACAGCCCAGGTGGTGGATTTAGTCATTCGCCAGGTGCTGGAACCAGAGCAATTGCCCAAGCTGATTATCTGGGCCGATGGGACCAGAGCCTTTAACAGTGGTCGAGAGGATGTCACCTATAACGCCATTGTGGCCTCGCCGGGCTATCGAGAGTTGCTCAGTCAGCGGGCCGAATCCTCCGCCGATGGGGCCACCCAGACCGACCCAGCGGAGGCTACGGCGGCAACTCCAGCGGCTGATCAATCCCTCCCCAACAGCTACGCCGCCATGGATCAGTGGATGAGCGAGCAGGTGGGTAGTATTTCGGCGGTACACGGCGATCGCGAACGGTTGAAAACTTGGTTGCAGGAGCGGCTACTGGCGATCTCCCCCGTGGTCGAGGGAGGGCTGTTCACCGAAGAGAAGCTCGACGCCCCCATGCCAGAAGGTAGCGCCATCGACTTTGACGGCTTTTTACCCCTGGCCGTGCGCTTCAACCCTGCTACTTACTACCAAACCTATGCTAGGGTGCCGGGCACCTACGATGGCGATTACGCAGAATTTCGCCTAGAGGGAGTGCAGGCCGACGCCTTTCAGACCCTGCTGGACTTTACTCAGGCCAACAACATTCCCGTGGTGTTCGTCAACACGCCGCTCACCGACGAGTATCTGGATGATTACCGGCAAGAAGCCGAGGCCGAATTTTTACGGTATATGTTCCTGCTGTCTACCACCGAAACAGGCTTTATTTTTCGCGATTTGGGGCAAGCCTGGCCCCAGCGCTACGACTATTTTTCTGACCCCAGCCACCTGAATCGCTACGGCGCTTACCAGGTTTCTAACCGTCTGGCTCAAGATCCATTAATTGCCTGGCCTAGAAAGGATCCGTCTGCATCGCCATGATTTTGCCCTCCATTGCCTATGGCCTGTTTTTGCTGAGTGTAATCGGCATCTTTTGGGCCTTAGAATCGCTCCAGGCTCGCCTTTGGCTGCTGTTGGTAGCCAGCCTGATTTTTTATGCCTCCTTGCAGGTGCAGTATCTGCTATTGATGGTGACGCTGCTGCTGGTCACGTTCTTCATTGGCAATGCCCTGGCGGCCCCGCTAGACTGGCGCACCCCCAACTCACGCTGGCAGATTGCGGAGCAGGGCTGGAATCGCCGCCGCACCAGGCTGCTAGGGCTGGGCATAGGCATCAACGTAGCGCTGCTACTGGGGTTCAAATACCTGGAGGGGCTGCTGCGCTGGCTAGGCTGGGTGGGCGAGAATGCCTCAAGCAATGGCCTCAGCGATACCTTTAGCGACATCATCATGCCGCTGGGCCTGAGTTTTTTTTGCTTCGAGTGCATCGCCTACCTGGTGGATGTTTACCGAGGTTCACCAGCCGCCCTTAACTTTGTAGACTTTGGTGCCTACAAGTTCTTTTTCCCAAAGCTAATTTCTGGCCCCATTACCCGCTTTCACTTGTTTATCGACCAGGTTGAGCAGCACCAGGCCCCAGGGCTAAACGGTATCGTCGAAGGGCTGTGGTTAATAGCCTACGGGGCCGTGAAAAAGCTGCTAATTGCCGACCACATCGCCATTCTGGTTAACCTCAGCTTTGAAAACCTGGCGCGGGCGGGCAGTGCCGATATCTGGCTGGCAATCTTTGCCTACGGCCTACAGCTCTACATCGACTTTAGTGCCTATGTAGATATTGCCCGGGGTAGTGCGCTGCTGCTGGGCATTACCCTACCGCAAAACTTTGATGCACCCTACTTCACCACGAGCCTGGCGGATTTTTGGCGACGCTGGCACATGACCCTGGGCGACTGGCTGCGCAACTACCTGTACT
>CAYUBC010000105.1:0-4251 GCA_964442885.1 uncultured bacterium
CCGGCACCGTCAGGGCGTAGGCAAAGACGGTGTTGGCCAGGCTGAGGATGGCAAACCCCAGCAGCCGCCGGATGTTATCCACATCACTGGTGGCGCGGCTAATCAGTTCTCCAGCGGTGTTGCGGCTAAAGTAAGCCGGTTCCATGCCCAGCAGGTGCTCAAAAATCTGCTGTTTGAGGTCAAATTCCACCTGGCGACCCACGCCAAACAGCATAATCCGCGACACCATGCGGATGGCCCACATCACCGACGCCAGCAGCAGCACCATCAGGGCGTAGTAGAGCACCCGGCCATAGCTAAAGGTGACCTGGAGTTCATCAATGCCATCGCGAATCAGCAGCGGAATCCACACGCCCAGCAAATTTACTACGAACAGCGCCCCAATCCCTAAAGCCGCCTTAGGCCAGTGGGGGCCGAGGTAAGCGCCTAATTTTTGAAGTTGAGATCGTGCCATAGATGCTGCCATGCCCTAGCTGCTTCCTCATCCTAGACGAATTTGGCAGTGAGCTTGAGGGGTGGAGGGTGGAGGGTGGAGAGCAAAATAGGAGTTGCAGGTTATGCAAGGAGGGCTGCCGTAGCAAATAGGTGGTTGATTTTCTCCTCAGGTTCTGGTGATGGGGGAAAATTCAACATTGCTAACCCACCCCTGCCCCCCCCAGGAGGGGAGTTCAAACTTCAAAACTCTTATTATTCAAGGGTTTCCACAATCTCCTCCCACTGCATGCTGAAGGGGGGAAGCCAGCCGCGCAAGTAGTAGTAGATAGAAGACAGAAGTTCCTGCCAGTAGCGAGTGCTGAGCCGTAGCGCCCCGACATTGGGGACTAAATCGGCCAGGCGGGCCAGGCTGTCGGCATCGTTGGGGCGGGGGGCACCGTAGAGTTCCGTAGGCCAGGCTACGACTTCCAGTTCTTCCTGTTCAAAGGCTAACGCCGCTCGGCGCATGGTTAAGGCAGGGGCGACAAGGATGACGCGGTTGGCATCGCGGTTATTGAGCCCTTCGGCGCGGCGAGTGCTGCGTTCTCCAGGGGTAAATAGCCCCTGCGAGGCAAGGAAACTAGCCTGGTCTTCCACCACGCCGCGAATATCCATGCCGTTACTGGTGATGCGAATGGTCTCACCGGGAATACCTCGATTCACCAGGCGCTGGCGAATTGATTCGTTCAACTGTTGTCCCTGCTCGCTGTCGCTATCCAGTGCTCCCGCTGACACCGTGACAAAGGGACGGGCCAAACTCACCCGACTGTAGACATCGGCGGCGCTATTTAACCGGGACACCAGGACTGGATCGAGGGGGGTATCCGAATCAATCTGGCTGGGTAAGGTATTGGCCAACCGATAGGCATCGGCATTATCTCCAATCACGACTATCGACCTGGCCCGGTCTACGGGCACGGCGTCAACACTGGGGCAAATATCGCTACAGAGTAGGCGCTGGTTAGCGTAGGCCCGCTGTACGGCCTGCTCTGACTGCACTGCCAGGCCCCGCGCCACTAAGGGGGTGCTACTGACCAGCAAAATCAGCAAAGCCGCCATCACCAAGCGCCCATTCACCTTCTTGACACCTGCAGCCAGGGCCACTGCCAGAAAGGTAATAACTATCCCCAGAGGCGTTAGCGGAAAGGAAATAAACTGCCAAAAGGTGCCGATAGTTCGGTCGTTGGGGTCGATAAAAGAGGCCGCCACCAGAGCCAGAATAATGGCTCCCCCAAACCAGGTTAGAAAGTTTGTCGGAATAAATTTCTTAATCACCCACCAGAGGAAATAGCCAATGGCTATCCACAGCAGCAGTCGGGTGAGCAAATTTAAGATATCCATGCCCAGGTCTCGAATTGGGGGGTTAGGGGTTGAGTCAGCAAGTTAACCAGTCTGGAGGACGACAATCAGGAAACCCAGGCGATGAGGGGTTTATCCTCTGCCTTTGCCTTCCTGATGATATAAACGATCTGCTGTTTTGAACCGCTCAAAATTCAGTCTTGCCCAGGAAATTAAGAGGATAGGGCCGCAGAGAGTGGATTAGGGAGGAGATTACTGGGTGTCGCCCAGCAGGCTGAGCTGTTGGATGTTGGGAGCTGTAGCCGGAGCTTTGGGGCGTCTTCTGGATTTGGACGGCAGGATATTGACGTGGGCCACAAACCAGGTGCGCAACTGACGAGAGGCTTGAGCGTCGAGATCGGTCAGGCAAAGCGGGGCAGGAAACATATCCAGGTTAGGCTGGGCGGCCCAAGCTACCTCGCCACCGTAAAGATCGAGGCCAAAGGGGGTGAGGTCTTCGGGCAGCGGAGCCAGGTAGGGCAGCAGATTAGCGGTGTTGAGAAACTTGCCACGCTGGGCCTCAAGCTGTTTGACGCGGCGCTGGCGAGCGGCTTTGTAGTCCAAAACGGGGGCCGGGTAGTCGGCCATTGGCGGCGGATTGCCCAGGCGCTCAGGCAGTAAATCGGCCAGTTCGGGCACCCAGCGCTTGATGAAGGCACCATCGGGGTCGCAGCGGTCTACCGCCACCTGGCCAGGGTTGTAGATGCGAGTCCAGGTTTTGTCGAGGCAGTGGGTCACGCCAGACTGCATGGCCCACTGGTAGTGGTCAATGGGGCAGTCGCCATCAATTAAATGGCGCATAAAGTGCAGGGCTCCGTAGCGCCAGTCGATGCCAACCAAATTGCTTAAAAAGCTGGCGTAGATAGCCCGGCTGCGGAAATTTAGAGCCATGTAGCCCCCCGTGGCCTGGAGACAGCGGGCCGCGGCATCCACAATGGGGAAGCCGGTTTGCCCAGTTTGCCAGGCGTGGTAAAGGGCGGGATCAAAGGCCCAGCCCTCGTCATCAAAGACGCGGTAGAGCGATCGCAACTCCAACTGCGGCAGGTAGCGAAACCGCTGAGTAAAGCCGTTACCCCAGCGCAGTCGCGCAATCAACTGCTGGTGACTGCGGCGCAGACGGCTATCGCCGCCATCGGGAGCCTGGAGAATGGTCTGCACGCACTCCCGCACCGAGATGACGCCAAATTTAAGGTGGGGACTGAGCCCAGTCGTGGCCTCGGCACTGGGGTAAGACAGTTGCCAGTAGTAGCGATCGGCCTTGTCAGCCAAAAAGTCCTGCAACAGCGCTCTGGCATCGGCGGTGCTGGCTGGAGGGATCGCCTTGCCGTCGGCCTGGTGGCCAAGCTGCTCCAGGTCGGGCAAGGGCTCGCTAACAATCTCAGGGGGCACCGCAACCCGCTGGGGCATTGGCTCCAGGGATTGGCCCATCTCCCGGTACCACAGCGCTCGATAGTCAGGATAAGCCATGAGGTCTGGAACACTGGCTGTAGGCTCAAACCAGCGAATTTTCATTTGCCGATCAGCCAGGGCACGATTCAGGCGAGCATCGCGCACCCGCCCGTAGATGCGTTCGCAGTCGGTACAGGCGTAGATGCCCTCGGCCTCGGTTGCCTCCACCAGGGCAGGAAGCACCTCGACTGGATCGCCCGACCGCAAAATGAGCCGTCCCCCCAACTGCTTCAGATCAGCATCCAGAGCCGCCAGGGCACCTAGCAAAAAAGCGACTCGCGCCGACCCGGTTTCGGGATGGTGCAATAGCGCCCGGTCAAAGACAAAAACAGGAATCACCAGCCCCCGTCGGGCGGCCCGAGCCAGGGGCGCATGATCAGCCACCCGCAAATCGCGACGAAACCAGACCAGGGTTCTGTTCATAGGGGCTCAGGGCTTTTCTGTCCGGGCTGGTTCTGGGCAAAAGTTCTTATCAAACCGTAACAAAAATTCAGTTATTCGACCGATGACTAAGCTAGTATTTTTGTACTAAACTGGGGCTATGGAGTTCCGACCTCAGTGAGCTTAAGCCACCTCTCTAAAGAGGTCTGCCATGGTTGGAGCTAGTACGATTCTTGCTAAGCAATACGGCTATGGTTCAGCATCCCCATTCCCACCCCCGCCAATCGGTTTCTGCTCATTATCAGCATCAGCAGGTGGCCAGGCCCTACCCCCCCCGTCCTCCCCTCAGGGAAGAGGTTGGGGCAGAGGAAGGTCAATTTGCTCCTCCTCGCTATTCTCAGCCCCAGCGGCCTGTCTCAAGGCAGCCCGGTTCCCGCCATGGCGGTTCACGAACGGTCGTGCTGGGCGGCTCGGTGTTGGCGGGCGGCTCGGTGTTGGCGGCAGCGCTGTGGATTACGCCAAACCTCAGCCCTCCGTCGGTCAGCCAAACGGCTCAGGCCGATTGCATCAAAATTGAGCAGACCCAAAACTTTTTGTCTCGCGATAAGC
>CAYUBC010000105.1:4261-7300 GCA_964442885.1 uncultured bacterium
CAGAAAGCTGCTCGAAGTAGAGGCCCAGACCCCTAAAGCCAGCGTCCGAGAGGTGCTCAGTGATCCCCACTGCGTTTTAGAGCCGACGACCAGTGACGGCGGCGGCCAAACTGAACGCGAAGCCTACCCCCTGGAATTTGACCCCAACACCTGGCTGGTGGTGCTGTACGAAGGTGATCAGTACGCTGGCTACGATTTTAGCTTTCGCCAGTAGGTCACGTAACGGCAGCCCGGCGGCGAGTAAGCTTAACTTGACGCGGGGATCTGCTTTCCTGGAAGCCGCCTAAGCCCTGGCGGGTTACTTAATTTCGTTAGGGCAGGGCTTACCAGCCTCAACATCACTGATGTTAGAGAGGGTAGTTTCGGCAATATTACCCAGGGCTTCTTTAGTGAAAAAGGCCTGGTGAGCGGTAATCACTACATTGGAAAATGATTGCAGCAATTGAAACGTTTCATCTTGAATAATCGTGTCTGAAAGATCCTGGAAAAAAAGCTCCTCTTCCTCTTCGTAAACATCCGTTCCTAGATAGCCAATCTGTCCTGATTTAATGCCTTCAATCACAGCGCGGGTATCCACCAGGGCTCCCCGACTGGTATTAATCAGCATGACCCCTGGCTTCATTTGCTGGATCGAGTCAGCATTGATCATGTAACGGGTGGCAGGCAGTAGGGGGCAATGGAGCGAAATAATATCTGACTGCGAAAAGATTTCGGGTAGCTCTACATAGGTAACACCTATATCCAGGCACTCCTGGTTAGGGCGAACATCGTAGGCGAGAATTTTGCAGCCAAATCCGTTAATAATTTGAGTAAAACACTGACCAATTTTGCCGGTGCCAACTACTCCCACGGTTTTGCCGTGCATATCAAACCCGAGCAGGCCATTGAGGGCAAAATTATCGTCCCGCACTCGGTTGTAGGCCCGATAAAGCTTTCGGTTTAACATCATAATTAACCCCACGGCATGTTCGGCCACTGCGTAGGGAGAATAGGCCGGTACCCGCGCTACAACCATGCCAAGGTCCTTAGCCACGGTTAAGTCAACATTATTAAAACCGGCGCAGCGCAGGGCGATCAATCGCACACCTAGATTCGCCAAAATTCGCAGGGCTGCCTCACTAACATCGTCGTTAATAAAGACGCAGATAGCTTCGGCTCCCTCGGCCAGAGGCGCTGTTTTGGGGGTTAAACGGGTTTCCAGAAAGGTTAGGTCGTGCCCATACGGCTGGTTAGTTGTCACAAAGGAGTCTTGATCGTAGGGTTGAGAGCTAAAAAATGTGACTTTCATGGACTTAATGGTTAGCCAGTAGCAACTACAAGCACCCTAAGCCAGGGCGATTAAGCGTAGATTATGGTGAGCCCGTCCCTCGCTGGAGCCCTGATTCACCAGGCTGAGGGGAGCGGCGAAAATTGCCGTTAGAATCTTAAGCCGAACCACAAGAGCGGTCTGGGGAGACTTTCCACTCTAAAAAATCCCTGGTATTGCTCAGCTCTGGCCCAGAGCCAGCCAGTAACGAAAGAAAGATTAAGATTCAAATTCATTTATGAAAGCCAAGCTTACTTTACATTTTCCTCATATACGATGAGATTAGCCAATAGGGAAGTGATGGTGTGAGCAGTGGGTTAGTTTGCTAACGTGCACTAATAGAGGCTCCGATCCTATGGAAACCAGCACCAGAGTGTTTTCTGTTTACGTGTCAGATTTTGCGGTAGAACTTCGCGATGACCAGGCCCAGTACTTTGGCAAAGGGCGCTTTATCTGCAGCCAGCGCAGCTACGATAGTTTGCTAAAGTTTGCTAAAAAGCTAGCCCTTAACCACGGTATTCCTCTGCGGGACTACACCCGTGCAGAGGCTCAATATCAGTACTAGTAAGACTTGTTGGGTTCTGCTAGCGCGCCACCCAATCTACAAGTTCAGGTTTGACATGCCACTAGGGATTGTCATCAGCTAGCCGCTGATGGCTCAGAAATCAATGGTCACAGCCCCTAGCCCAGTTATTGGGGCGGGCAGGGCAGCGCTTATAACAAAA
Organism: uncultured bacterium; assembly: GCA_964442885.1. Classification (GTDB taxonomy): domain Bacteria; phylum Cyanobacteriota; class Cyanobacteriia; order Phormidesmidales; family Phormidesmidaceae; genus Nodosilinea. The sequence continues at coordinate 6,293 of CAYUBC010000105.1, forward strand.
GGCTTCTGGTCGTAATTGATGACACGCCCTAGGGGTTGTTTGCTTAATCTAGGGACTGGTTGGTAAGGCTAATTGCCCCGATGGGGTTAGGCCCGTTACCGTTAGGGTGTAGTCAATGGCGCTATTCCCTAGGTTTTGCCATTCAACGATTTGGCCTGCCGGATTGAGGACTGGCGTGTGGTTGTAAGTTGTTACCGCAATGTAGTAGATTCCGGAACTGGGTAGGCTAACGTTGACCAGGCGCGATTGGAGACCCTGAAAGTCGTCATTGGCGGCCAGGAGATAGCCCCGGCTGTTGAAGAGATAAAGCTGAGAATCGTCGTCGGTGTAGGTAAGCCCGGTAAGCACACGGGTGACGGCTAAATTTACGGTGATGCTATCGCCCTGCCCACCCACAAACGCAAACACCTCAACCCCCTGGCTAACGGAGCCAGCGGAGATTCCCGCTCCGTTAGCGCTATCTATTAACCTAGACGGCGACAGAACGGGCACCAAACTCGGCTGGCGATAAGTTAACCCAGCTCGCTGACGAGCCGCTACCTGACGAGCCGTTTGATCAGGGGTGAGGTCGGGTTGGCCCAGCGCCAGGGCCAGGGCGCGGTCTAATTGTGGAGGAGGCGTGGGGGAGGGGACGGCGGTAAGCAACGGTGCCAGAGCCGCATCGCAGCTAAGACTGCGGTCAAAACCTGCCCCCTGCTGTTGATAGCCCTGCAAGCGATGGCGAAAACTCACCAGCTCAGCTCGATCGTCAGCGGATATATGCGGTGTGGCAATCAGCGCGTTGGCGTAGTCAATAGCTGTCGGCCAGTCGTTTAAGCAGACTGCGATTTTAAGCTGTTGTTGCAGATTACTCACAGAGGCCGCGAACCCAGATGAAGCTATCACTGACGGCATCAGCATAGCCCCACTTAGAATCAGACTCTTTGCCCAGCGGTTAATTCCGGCGTATTTCTTCATGGTCTTCCTGCTAGCCCTGTTACAGACCCTTAACGGGTTATTATCCCACCC
>CAYUBC010000105.1:7310-9382 GCA_964442885.1 uncultured bacterium
CGCCCAATCTTTGGCTCGTTTGTGGGTGGGGCTTATCGCCCTTAAGTTTCCCTGTTTCGTCTATTTCTAAAGCGCAATGGCCCTACTCCAAGGAGCAGGGCCATTGCGTTAGGGTTTTATAGAGGGTTCAGTATAGAGGGTTTGACATAGTAGCCTGTTGGCTTAAAACCAGAATAGGCGATGACACGTAAAGAAGTGATAAGCACCTTATAAAGGTTCCCTTAAGGTTTTTGGCATTTGGGTGGATGCGTGCATAGCCCTCAGTTGCCCCAACAACGGGCAAGGGCTTTACCCTGCCTACTACCGCACCAGCACACCAGCGGTCTGCTGGATGGGAACGATATTCAACACGTCTAGCTGGGCGCAGTACTTGAGGTCAGCTTCGTTTTCTAGCCGCAGCAGGCGTTGACCGTGGCTGGCGTAGTGCATCAGGTCGAGCAGTTGGTCTTGCCATTGCAAGTACAGGCTAACGGCAGCAACAACTGCATCGTTGCCGGCCAGTTCTTTAAAGGTTTGGCCGGTAGCCGCAATAATGCCGTGAATAATAGCGCCAGCACAGACGGTGTCTTCTAATGAATAAGTACCCTCCCACCCCGACCCTACCAGCCATACCGTTTCTGGCTGATGCTCCAGCAAGAACTCCACAACCGCCCTGCGCGTGGTTAAGGCGGCGGTGATAACAGTGGGGGCATGTTCAATGCGCTTAAGGCAGCGGGTGCCGTTGGTGGTTGACATGAACAGCCGCTTGCCGCCGGAGGTCTCAGCGGAGTGGTCGAGGGGGGAGTTGCCCAGGTCACAGCCCTCGACCTTAGCGCCACCGCGTTCACCGGCCCGCAGGCGGCGGTCGCTAGGCCAGGTTTCACTCACGGTCAGGAGTTCATCAATGTTGCTAAACACCTGAATGGCTTCGGCCCCAGCCTCTAGAGCAGCGGCAATGGTAGACGTGGCCCGCAGCACATCAATGGCGATCGCACAGTCTGGGGTGGCGCCATTGGGCACTTCTTCGGGGGTATGGTACAAAAATAGCTTCACGGCTCAGAGGTCTCAACGTAGTGTTTAAGGACAGCAACCTTTAATTTTAGGCGGGGAGTGCCTCAGTTTATGTCTTTTCTTGATGATGCATGAAGGATTGAAAAAAGGAGCGCCTAGAGGCGCTCCCGGCTCGTGATTCTACCCGTAAGCCAAATTAGCTAACCCAAGCCGCCCTAGGGCAACCACTCCAGCACGGCTTCATCCTTGGTGTTGGTATGGCGAGAGGGAGTAGCCCGGTCAAAGGTCATGTGGATAGCGCGGGTCTGCTCACCATCTGCCGCCACGGCCATAATTGGATAGTCGATATTGCCATCCTGGAAGGACATTTGGAAGCGGAAGGTGCCATCGGGATTGAGCTTAATGGGCTTGCCGCCAATGGTAACTGTGGCATCGGGCTCGGTAGCGCCGTAGACAATCAGCTCGGCATCGGCAATCAGCCAGAACTTGCGGGGACGAATGGGCGGCATCGACGCCGAGAAGCCAACCCCAGACATAGTCAGCCCCGACACGTTAGGCACCATGCCGGGCACCGCGCCAGGAATTGCCCATAGCCCCACCCCAGAGGGGAAGACGTAGGAACTAACCACCTGTTCAGGAGCCATAGAGGCAGGGACGTGCTGCATGGAACCAAACAGGGAACCGGCTACCCGCTGCGCTTCGGCAGACTGGGTCATGGCAAAGATGTTGTCGTAGATGGGGCTACCGTTGTCGGTGACTCGCTGGCTGGGATGCTTCAGGGTCATCAAGGTCTTGCCACGCAGGTCTGCCTGCCAGTCTACGGTCATAAAGTGGTCTTCGATCCAGTCGGAGGGGTAGACCGGCGGAATGTGAACTGGCAAAGAGCGGGCCAGCACCAGCCAGCGGCCATCGTTGCAGAGGTAGCCAATTTCGGCCACGTAGTCGCGATCGCTAACCGGAATCGGCAGGTACCAATCCCGTGCCATTTCATCGCACTCGTACTGCTGCAAGCTGTGGGGAGCCTGATAGTTAAGGTCAATGTCGGTTACATCGTAGAACCGCAACGCTAGCCGGGCACCGCC